>CAZPUW010000035.1:5469-12994 GCA_964589795.1 uncultured bacterium | reverse complement strand
GGGATTAAAGCGCTGGAAACGATTTCCTTCCGGTAACCAGATATATCCATTCATATAGGTCATACCGAAGTTTTGCGGCGTATGGGTAAATGGATCGAGGGCTACCTGACGATCCACTTGCCAGTTCGGCATACCGCCGTTCAAACCGAGTGTGTATGCCGCAGCACCATCGCCGCTATTGGTAGCTTGGAATGTCGCGGTAATACTGTCAGGAACACCAACGTTCAATTCGATTGAAGTCGGTAACACGGCTAAAACCGGGTGGGTCATTGTTTTATTTAATGCTACCGAGTCGGTAGTGACATTCACGGAATCTGTCGCCGGATTCCAACCGTTTTTGGTAAAGTTGACATACTGCATACCCGGTAAGCATTGAATCCGATAGTAACCGGCTGCGGTATATGTCGAACGCGGACCAACAGTAACAAGCACAGAATCGAGTGCAGCACCACCGGTAGCGGCTGTTACATTTCCGTAAATAATATTCATCGAAGAGGGAAGTGAGAAACGTACTGCACGTCCTGAAGACAAATATGCCGAATTGAATGACACTTGGAGACCGGTTGAACCATCCTGATTTTCGATGCCAATTGTATAGTTGTTCGCACCCCATGATGACGCGCCATACGTGTTGTATTGACAAATTACGGTGCCATTGCTGACAAGAATTGCTTCAAACAAATTGTTCGTTGTGCCACCATAACCGGGGCCATACCATTCGATAACGAGCGTATCAGTACCAACGTTTTGGTATTTTACCCAACCGGTGGTTGTCAGGTTCAAATCCATCCAGCAGGGGGCAATCATCGCTCCCCAATTTGTCGAACCCGGCAGACTTGCATTGGTATAGCTACTGGATTCATTCAATGAGTCATTAAAAGAAATAAATCCATTGGTGCAGACATACAAACGGGTGTAGTCTGTTCCGTAAAACGGAAATGAAAAACCAATTTGCAGACCAGAGATGCCGTCATCCATGCTGTCAAAGGTAAGTGATGTACCCGTTGAAGTCAGATCACGCCAAGCATAGACGGGACCAGTTTCTTCGCCGTTATTATCCTGCCAGGAATATCCAAAACCATCCGGACCACCTGACGCATCGATAACCGGCGGATTAGAAACCTGATGTGCAGGCGCAGTCTTCACGGCTTTCGCAAACACACCGATAGATAATCCGGCGACAACCAAAACTGTCAGAACCAGACGAAATGCGTTAAAAATTTTCATACTGTACCTCATAGTGAAATGGAAGAGCAAAAGGATGTGAGAAACCGGAAAAGACGTAGTATATTTTACCGTACACTATCCTTGGGATTAGTACATAAAAGCAAAGTTAAGATACTCTTACGAACCGGCGGGATGCAATGTTAAAGGTAAAAATTGACATGAAGACGAATAAAGCTGGTAAAAATCGTGGATTGCATAAGTACTATCCGCGCATAATGCTGTTAGTTTGCACGTGTGTTTGTATTTCCGGTTGTATCCAAAAACGGTTTTCTATCGAAGGAAAATTGCTCGCCCTTGCTTCTCAAACACCGCTCCCCCAAGCCACTCTGCGACTTCATAA
Organism: uncultured bacterium; assembly: GCA_964589795.1. Lineage (GTDB taxonomy): Bacteria > Electryoneota > JAOADG01 > JAOADG01 > JAOADG01. The sequence continues at coordinate 11,427 of CAZPUW010000035.1, read as the reverse complement.
CCTCATAAATGGTACAACTCATCTAATTACAACGGATAATGATGGAAAATTTGCACAAGATCGCCTTGAAGCGGGCAAATACAAGATTGTTTCTGCGGATACGATGAAATTTTTGATTTCACCGGACTCATTTGAAATCAAATCGAACGGGGACAAGATACAGTCGGTAGGTACTCTACGAGGTCTCCAAAGTCCGACAAAAACAGGTGTTTACGCCTGGGTTGATCACACATGGCGAGAAATTCCGTTAGTACGCGGTGGTGAAAGCGGGACATTAAGCCGTGATTTGGCCAATCAGGTAGTCAATATTCCGGAAAGCGCGTCGTTGTTGGTTTGGTTACCCGGTCACAGTTGGGGAGAATCGCGGGAAGGTATCAACTGGGTGATGGCAACCTTTACGGATAGTATCGCGCACTTCCTCGATGGCGAACTACATGAACGCACTCCAAAGGGAGAACCGGCACCAATGGACCCAACCGCTTTTAGCAGTTGGAACTTACCGGGTGTGTTACCGCTGCGGGGACCGTCTTCACCTAATTTATATGCTATCGAAGTTACTTCTGCATTACCTAACGGTATAATCGACCGGGTTTTGTATCCATTTTGGATACCATTACCCAACGGGACACTTTCCTCCCCGACTCCACAACCAATCACTTTTGATCCATTCGCGGCTATCAATTCGAATGCACCGGTCAATCCCAATGGCGCGGTCAATCCGATGGCAGTGGTTGGCCAAGGCGGTATTCCCAAACTTGATTCATTACCACCGGGAACACAGGATTTAATACAAAAAGTTCTGAGTTCGACATTAGCTGCATTGGGTATAAAACCACAAACGGGGACACCTGCGGCCTCACCGCCGTCTCCCATTACGACACCTAACGACACGAACGGGACGAGCGCGATTGATCAACATGCATTGGAGAATGCTCCGAAAAGAACCGACATCACACCAGAACAAGCGACACGCTGGCGCGAAGCAATTCGTAAAGCCCGCAACGACCCCGATGCTTACAGGAGACGACAGTTGTGGCGTGCCATCCGTGACAGCGCCGAGGGGAGCGATATCGCATTAGAGGCGGATAAGCTATTGATGCGAGACATCAACGGACTACCACTCAAGTAGCAAACCATTATCGTGCGAATGATACAGCACGAAAGGAACTATCGGGTTGATGAGCGCCGCAAATGATAACCGGTTCGTGACTTTTGCAAGAACGCTGTTTGCCACACTCTCATTGATTGCGATTTCGGGTTTCATTATCAGCGCCGTGATTAGGTTGGTTTACCCGTACGAATTAGAGTGGATGGAGGGGGGAATTCTTCTCCATATCCAACGAGTGATGGATGGTTTACCACTGTATGTACAGCCCTCGTTGGATTTCACGCCGTATATCTACCCTCCACTTTATTATTATGTTTGTGCCGGGTTCGCGGTTGTTCTCGGTAATAGTTTTTTCACCGCACGCATTGTTTCGTTGCTCGCTACACTCGGTTGTTTTACACTCATCTATTTGATTGTTTATAAGCGGACACGAGATATAACAACGTCGTTAGCTGCTGTCGGACTATATGCCTGCACATACCGATTGTCGGGATACTGGTTTGAAATCGCGCGTGTCGATTCACTTTTTCTTTTCTTCCTGCTCTGTGGATTATACACCTTTATATCGAATCGTTCTTCTGTCCGCAATTACCTGACTCCACTCTTTTTCACGCTTGCGTTTTTGACGAAACAAACCGCGATCATCGGTATCGGCGGCATTGCGATAGCCACATTTTTGAATAGGCGGGGATTTGAACGGATTCGAATCACTCTGGTTTCTGTAGCGCTTGTCATTCTCATTACAGTATGGATGAACCAGCAAACCGATGGGTGGTTCTTCTATTATGTATTCCAGGTGCCGGACAACCATTTATTCATATCACCGGTGTTGATTGCGTTCTGGACGTTATTTTTAACCGCGGCAGCGGTGTTTTGCATACTACCTTTCGTGTATCCCATCGAAAAATTCAACCGGCATTTAATAAAAAAAATACCGTGGGAATTGGTCGCACTCATTTTTATGGGTTATGTGTCGAAATTGCATTGGGGCGGTTACCGCAATGTTTTGATGCCGGCATACGCGGCACTGGCTATCTCATTCGGATTTGGGTTCCACGAGTTTTTCCGTTCGAGGATTCGCAAGAATTGGGGTTACGTTTTAATTGCTGTCTGTACTTTGTTTCAGTTAAGCCAATTGGGATATTACCATTGGCAAGCAATCCCTTCGACAGCTTCCAAACGGCAAGGTGAGCAGTTACTACAAACAATCTCGCAATACCGGGGGCCAGTGTTTTTCCCGAGCCAACCGTGGTTTTTGTTTCAAACGAAACACGAAACACAAGCACAAGAGATGGCGATTTACGATGTAATCAGCAACGATGAATCGAATCGGGTGAATGAACGAATTGAAAAAGACTTTCTGAATAGGGTAGAAAACCGTTATTATGAAGCAATCATTACGAATGATTCGACATTCTTACTCAAACCGGAGCATTTTTATTCTTACTACCAGTTAGTAGATTCAAATGTTTGCAATAATGATTTCTTACCTACATCGGGAGCAAAGGTTAAGCCCTCATATTTGTTCATCCGTAATTCTGTAGCAAATTGAGCACGAGTGATTACACTATCGGAAAGTGAATGTCAACCACAAAACAACAACAAAGTGTAAACTGGTACTTCTTTCTTGGTACCATCGTTGTTTGCAGATTGCTGGCACACCACGTTTTCCCATTGCTCGACGATGCTTATATCACATTCCGTTATGCACGCAATCTGGCAAGTGGATTGGGATTCGTATATAACGCGGGCGAGTGGGTGCAAGGGATTACATGCCCCGGGTTTGGCGTAATGCTGGCCGAATTCAATTGGCTGGGAATCGATCTGCCAACATTCGTTCCGTTACTGAATGTTGCAATCGATTTGTTGATTTTCTATCTGGCGGTGACGTATGTACTAAACAGCTTTGACAGCGCAAACGTGGCAATCTTTGGTTTTTTGTTTGCAGTTAGCCCGGCATGTAACTACATCTGTGTTGGTGGGATGGAGGTTAACCTTTTTCTCGTAGTTTCACTTTTGTCCATAATCCTTTTTACTTCGGGACGACCGGTTTGGGGTATTTTACTCGCTTCCCTTTCTATTTTTCTCCGACCGGAAGGGGTTTTGCTAATCGCGCTACTTTTCATTCGAATATTGTACTCCCGGCAGTACCGACTCCTTCTTATTGCAACTATCTGGACAGCAGTAACCGCAGCAGTGTATATACTTGTCTCGTACCGCTTTTATGGTACCATTTTGCCACAATCCATCGTTGCTAAATCGGGGTTAGTTGGTTCCTCATTTTTCCACGTTTTTCAACGACTGATTTTCCCGGATTACTTCGGCATTGTTCTCTTGCCGTTAGCGATAATCGGTGCAATTTCTCTTTGGCGTCGAAACCGTTCCGCTGCGATTGTTATCGAGTGGTCGGCACTTTATGCTTTGGCATACCTAATCGCCCGCCCGATGATTGCTTCATGGTACACATTGCCAATCCAATTTTCGCTCCTTCTTTTTGGTTCAAATGGATTTGTCATTCTCGTTCAAAAATCCGTGAAGTTGTGGAAATGGATTGTTGTGATACCGGTCTGGGTATTCGGGTTATTGGCAATACTGGTTTGGGGGGGTGTGGCGACTATTCACGGCGAGCAATCATCCAAGAAAAACGTGTTTCGTCCGCTTGCCCAATTCTGTTCAAGGGAAGATATGTTCGGTAAGACTATCGCGACTTATGATATCGGCGTATTGGGGTACTATTCGAATGCGATAATTTATGATATGACGGGGTTGGTTTGGTTGCCGGCTAAGACAACACCCGATTTTCAATCGGTAGTGGGTAAATTCTCACCTGACTACCTGATGGTGTCGGCGAAGAAAAGTGAAATGGAAGAAATGCAACCGGAGCGGTTGGGGAAATTGTACGAACCAATGAAACGATTTTCTATCTTCGGCGAAACGAATTTAACCCCTGATTACCGGACATTACCGGACGAGTATTATTTGGATTACATCATTTTCAAGAAGAAAGAAAAGTAAAGCGGGTGCGGCTAATCTTCCTGCAACGCTTTCAGGCGTTTACGGAGGAGGGAACGCTTTAGCGGACTGATACGATCGATGAAGAGAATTCCTTCCAAGTGGTCGTACTCATGTAAAATTACGCGGGCGATATATCCATCGGCATGAAGTTCGTGATGCTCACCAAATTCATCCTGATACTTTACGGTTATCGTTTCAGGTCGATATACTTCGACATACAATCCGGGAAACGATAAACATCCTTCTTCCATCAGCACTTCCGTCTCCGATGGATTTACAAGCTCCGGGTTCGCGATCACATACCATGTTCGCTCCCCTTCACGATGTTTGGGGTCGTTTGGAATTCCCATGATAAAAAAACGCTGGGAGATTCCGACTTGCTGTGCGGCGAGACCGACACCATCGCTCTGAAGCATCGTTTCGCGCATCTTTGCGACGGTTTCGCGAAACCCGTCATCAAACGAGGTGACGGGATCGCCTTTACGCCGTAATACCGGATTTCCGTACCGAACTACTCTCATACCGACTATTTACCATCCGCTGTTGCAATGCGAGTGACAGCCGCGCGGTCAACATCGATTTTGATTCCTTCGGCGATTTGCAGAATCAATATTTCGTTATTCTGACCTTTAGCTCCTTTAACGATACCGTGAATACCACCGGTAGTCACTACTTCGGTGCCGGGGGTAATCGATTGGAGCATCTTTGCCAATTCTTTCGCTTTTTTAGCTTGCGGTCGAATCATGAGAAAATACATAATCGCGAAAACAAGTATAAACGGTAAAAATGTGATGAGCATATTGCCACCGCCGGGCGCGGGGGTTTGTCCAGCCGGTGCTGCATCCAATAATGTCCATGCGAATAGCATGAAATCTCCTTTAGGGTTAAGCCGTAGAGTGTTAGAGAAACCAATATCGGATATTACACCGAGTACCCTTACTCTATGCCTCTAACCAGTTTGCGCGGACGGACGCAACGAAACCGTCGAAACGATTTTCTGAAATCGCATCGCGAGCCCGCGCTAATAAATCGTGATAGTAACTAAGATTGTGATACGTCAGCCAGCGAGCCGCCGTATGTTCAGACGCAAAATATAAGTGTCGAAGGAACGATCGCGAAATTTGGGTACAAGCCGGACAGGTACAATCGGGGTCAAGCGGCATTTGGTCAATCTTGTAGCGCTCATTCTTAATCCGGACAATTCCTCGCGAGGTGAACGCAAAGCCGTGCCGGGCGTTCCGGGTCGGTAATACGCAGTCGAATGAATCGATTCCAAGTGCAATCGCGTCGAGTAGGTCATCGGGCGTACCGACCCCTAATAAATGTTTGGGGGCCGCAACGGGAAGCGTTTCGGTGACAGCGGCAATGGCGGGATACATTAGTTCTTTCGGTTCACCAACCGCTAATCCGCCTATCGCATAGCCAAAGTCGTTGCCTTCGCCAAGGGTGGACGCCGCTTCGCGCCTTAGTTGCAGGTCAACGCCACCCTGCACGACCGCCCAAAGCGTTTGTTCATGTCCATACAGCGCGGGATATTCGGAAAATGCCTGCCGGTTTCGCTGGGCCCAACGGAGTGTGCGGTTGTGGGCCTCGCGCATTTCTGTTTCCGGGGCACCAAAGGGGGGACAGACATCGAGCATAAAAATGATATCGGCACCAATCGCACGCTGGGTCGCAATCGAGCTTTCCGGCGTCAATTCGTGGGCACTGCCGTCGATATGTGATTGAAAAACAACGCCATTCTCCGAGAGTTGACGGCGATGCGCCAGCGACATCACCTGATAGCCGCCGGAATCAGTAAGGAGGGGTTTGTTCCAACTACTCCACTTATGCAG
>CAZPUW010000035.1:0-5459 GCA_964589795.1 uncultured bacterium | reverse complement strand
CGAGTTCTTTGAGGGCATCGACACCGGGCCGGAGCAGAAGATGGTAGGTGTTGGACAACATACCTTGCGCATTTGTTGCCCTAAGGTCATCGGGGAGAAACAATTTGACAGTGCCAACCGTACCGACCGGCCAAAAGCAGGGGGTTTCGATAATGCCATGCGGAGTGGTAAGCCGTCCACGACGCGGGGTACAAGCACTACCGGTTAGGAGTTCGAATTGAAAGGGTTTCGATGTGGTATGTTGGTTCATGATTTAGGTTGTTGATTGTTTGTCATGATTTGAAAAAGAATTTGATACCTACTACTACAAGTATGATACCGAAAATTTTCTCGAGCACCATCGCTGGAACATGATTGGCAAGCCGTCCACCGAAATAACCGCCAAATGCGAAACCGAGGGCAAGAAACGCGGCGACTTTTAAATCGACATTACCTGCCTTGTAATATTGCATCATAGCAAAGATACCAATCGGCGGAATCATCATGGCGAGAGAAGTGCCTTGCGCCATCGGTTGGGTGAATTGAAAACCAATAACAAGAATTGGAATTAAAAGTATTCCACCACCGATGCCGATTAAGCCGCTTACAGTTCCGACCAGAATGCCGGTGAGTACAAGTAAAATCCATTGTGGCATTGTGTTGCTACCTTTCCAAACTAACGACGTTTTCCATGCCGCTTTTTTGTGTTAGGTGGTTTTCTATTTTTTTTGCGTAAACGACTCTTTTGCTCTTCCGCAAGTTGAATTCGAATTTCACCTGGATGCTTTGTTGGTATAATTGGGAGAAATTTTTCACCTTCGTCAAGGTCCACTTCAAACCGGTGTTTCCGCGAATCGATACGGGTAATCATGACACGAATTCTATCGCCAAGCCGAATGTTTATTACACCATTGCGTGAACGCAGCTCATGGCGCCGGGGATAGAATACGAGAAATCCATCATACAAACGGTCGATTGCGATAAACGATTGCGCAAGAATATCGACCAATTCCACAAATATTCCGCGCGGTTTTACGGCGACGACTACGGCATCGAGCGTCTTCCCGACAAATCTTTCAAGATACTCGACTTGCTTCCAGCGGATGCCTTCGCGTTCCGCTTCGGTAGCGGCTTGTTCGCGTTCGGAACAGTGTTTACACAAATGTTCGAGTTGTTCATGAAATTCATCGGTGATTTTTTTGCGCTTGTGTGAAAGAATGAACTCGACAAGTAAACGATGCACAAGGATATCGGGATAACGACGAATTGGACTTGTGAAATGGGTATAATCAACGAATCCGAGACCGAAGTGGCCAGCATTATCGGTAGTATATTTTGCCCGCATCATGCTACGTATGGCCAAATCCATCAATACGGGAGTTTCAGGTTTATCGCGCAATGATTGCACGAAGCGTTGAAAGTCTTTGGAGTTGTCGGGTGAACCACCTGTCCACGGATAACCAAGATCTTCGGCAAGAAAAACAAATTCATCGACTTTGCCTTCATCCGGTTTTTCGTGGACACGATAAACGAAGGGGATACGATTTTTGGTAGTCTCACGAAATAACTCGGTCACAGTGCGATTGGCAAGGAGCATCCACTCTTCAATGACGTTATAACTTTCGATGGAAGGACGTGGGAATACGTTTGCCGTTTTTCCATTCGCATCGAGTTCGATGTGGACTTCGGCTGTCTCAAATTCGATTCCGCCTTCGGAAAGACGTTCTTCGCGCAATTTGCGTGAAAACCATCGAAGCCCGGCGAGACGTGCTTCCCAAGGATTGGACAAACCGGCTTTGACACGGGTACGCCAGCGATCCGGTACACCGCGTTTGCGGTCGTATTCGTCCAAAATCGCCTGCACTTCTTCATAGTTGTAGCGATGGCGAGAACGAATCCATGAGCGGGTAATTCTACGGTTAAGTATTTCCCCTTCAGAATCGAGCGTAAAAACCACGGACATCGCACGGCGTCGCTCATCAGGGCGAAGCGAGCAAATATCGCCGGTAAGCCGTTCGGGAAGCATGGGAGATGCACCTTGCGGCAAATAGACCGAGGTGGCACGGGCACGGGCGGCTTTGTCGATTAATGAATCGGTTTCGATATAACTCGACACGTCTGCGATATGTACTGCGGCAAGCCAGCCACCTTCGTGCGGTTCAAGCGTCACGGCATCGTCGAAATCTTTCGCATCGACCGGGTCGATAGTGCAACAAACGAGATGAGTCAGATCTTCGCGTCCGGCATCCATATATTGGTCGGGCTCGGCGGAAAGAGATTCCGCAGCAGCAATTACTTCACGGGAGAATTGGAGGGGGAAACCAAATGTGCGAAGAAGAGTGGCGCGTTCGGTTGCTAACTCACCGGGATAACCGAGGACGGAAATGACACGGCCTTTCATGGTCTCTTGCAGGTGCTGGTTTTCGGCGATTTCGACTTCGACTTTTTGATTGTCCTTCGCACCGGCAGTTAGTCCGCCGGCGACAACAATGCGTTTCACACCGGGTAGTTTATCGGGAATTACATAGCCACCGCCACCGCCACCCACGTACAATCCGATAATTGCACGTTGGGAACGTTCAACGACTTTTTCGATATACGCTTCGGCTCGGCCACCACGAAAGCGGCGGACTTCCGCGATAACTTTGTCACCGTGACGAGCGTGTCCCATTGCATCGCGGGGCACATAGAAATCTTCACCTTTTTCGGGTAGTGGATCGTCCGGTACTAAGAAACCAAAACCGTCTTCCTTGACTATCAACCGTCCGATGACCGTTTCACGACCATGGCGGGCAAGAAAAAATTTGCGACCCTCCCAATAGATTTTACCCTGAGTGGTGAGATCGTGAAGCGCTTTTTGGACATTGCCCGCACGAACATGGTGGAAGCCAAACGCTTGTATGACTTCATTCTCAGTGGATGGGCCACCACCATGCATTTCGAGATAGTTAATGATTTGTTTGGTCAATTTCATCGGAGATGTCCCCACACGAGTCGCGATATATTCGCAAAATCGTTTCTAACATGAATATCCGATGAAATACTTTCAAAAAGTTTGCTAACCGGTTCCGCTTGATTGATTCCAATTTCGAATGCAAAGCCGGTACCGGTCGTCCCCCATTCCGGTAATTTTTTTACGAAAGTGCGGTAGGCATCAAGTCCATCTTCACCGGCGAGCAGGGCTTCCGACGGGTCACGGAGTACTTCAGGAGCAAGAGTGATTTTATCACGAAGGGGGATGTAAGGGGGATTGGATACGATAAAATCGAATTTTTCTTCGGTTGGTTTTAGGGAAAATTTGCCGGCACGGACGGCTTGAAGTATTAGACGATTCGAAACGGCGAGTGTTTTGGAAATAGCTTGAGTTGCGGTAATCGCGGTTTCGCTGAGATCAATTCCAACTGCAGTAGCGGCACTCCAGAATTTCAACAAAGAGCAACAAATAATACCAGAGCCAACTCCGATTTCTAAGAAACGTTTCGGTGGTTCGGCATTGGGAAACAGGTCTGTTGGTAGTTTTGAAACCCACTCAACCCACTCTTCGGTTTCGGGACGAGGAATAAACAGACCTTCATGCACGGGGAATTTTGAATTGAGATACTCAACATGACCGATTATCCATTGCAATGGTTCATGCTGGGAACGGCGTTTCAACCAACCTCGCATCGTTTCGAGTTCGTTGTCGGAGAGTGGTTGCTCAAATTTCAAATAGACATCGAGGCGTTTGCAGGCAAGGAGATGGGCGAGTAAATCTTCCAGCTCGCGTCTCGCCTGAGCGGCAGGAAAATCCGCTTTGGCGAGAAAGCTTTGACCGGAAAGCAGAACGTCACGAACCGTTTTCACGATAGCTATTTCAACACCCGCGTCAACCGTTCGGAACGGTCGGCAAGAACGAGGGCATTTAGCATTTCATCGATTCCACCAGCGAGAAATTCGGAGATGTTAAACAGGGTAAGATGGATGCGATGGTCGGTCACACGGCTTTGGGGAAAATTGTAGGTGCGGATTTTCGCCGAACGGTCTCCGGTAGACACCATTGCTTTGCGGGCGGCGGCTTCTTTCGCATCTTTTTCCTGAAGCGCACGGTCGAAAAGGCGGGACCGTAGAATTGTCATCGCACGGGCACGGTTTTTAATTTGGGAACGCTCATCACTACAAGTCACAACAAGTCCAGTTGGGAGATGAGTGATACGTACCGCAGAATCAGTCATATTGACATGCTGCCCACCAGCACCACTGGCACGGTATGTGTCGATACGCAACTCCTTTTCGTCGATGACGATATCGACATCCTCGACAGCCGGAAGTAGAGCGACACTGGCAGCGCTGGTATGGATGCGGCCTGATGCTTCAGTCGCGGGAACACGCTGGACACGATGGACACCGGATTCATATTTGAGTAAACCGTACGCACCTTCGCCAGAGATAGCAACTACAGCTTCTTTTACACCTCCGAGTTCGGCTTCGGAAAGTGACAGTGGTTCCCATTTCCAGCGTTTACGTTCAACGAAGCGCTGATACATGCGTAGTAGGTCGCCAGCAAAAAGCGACGCCTCCTCCCCACCGGTACCGGCGCGGACTTCAAGAACAGCATCGCGGTCATCATCGGGGTCGGGTGGAACCAGCAATGGTTTAAGGATGTCCCAGATTTGCGGTAGTTCGGTTTCAGCTTCGGCAAGGTCGAGCTGGGCAAGTTCCTTCATTTCTTCATCGGAACCATTCAGCATTTCATGGGCATCGGCTATACGCTGTTCGACCGCTTCGAGACGCTCATTCAACTCTACCAACGGCTGTAACCGCCGACGTTCCCGTGATAAATCACGGAGGAGGCGTTTGTCATTGAATACTTCGCTGGTACCGAGCTGGGTTTCCAATTCGGAATAGCGATTACGCACATTTTTTAGATGTGTTCGGACTTCAGGGGTTATTTCTTCCATAAAAAAATATACGTTATCGTAAGGGATAGAAAAAATGGGGATAAAACCATATTTTCTGATGTATAGCAATATTGAAGGGCAAAGGTAAAGCGGGTATGAAAGTCCATTCGACGAGAGCGCGCGATAAAATTTGGAAAGTCCTAAATCGGAATCGTGCTTTAAATTTGTTTGGTATCGGCGACCTTGACGATTCAATGTGGCACCAAACGGAGTGGTTCGTCGATGCAAGCGAAGCGGATAAAGATTATTCAGCAGTGATACTTCTGATTCACTCGTTTGAACCGCCAATACTGAATGCACTCGCCATACCGGAAGACCGTTCGAGTTTCGAACATACAGAAGAATTGTTGCGTGCGACCCTACCGTTGTTACCGAATGATGTGTACTGCTCGGTATCGCCGGGTTTAGAAACGATTTTACGAGAACGCTACACACTTTCATTCGATGAAACTTGGGATAGAATGATTTTGACGAAACCGGAATTGGCGGAAGCGGCAGATACTACCGGAGTAGAATTATTGTATGAAGAGAATGAAAATGAAC
>CAZPUW010000034.1:0-13021 GCA_964589795.1 uncultured bacterium | reverse complement strand
AATTCTTCGACGAGGATCGGGAATGCCTGCTGTAGCGCCTCTTCCCGTAATCGTTGGGTGAGGTTTTCATTTTCATTGTCTGTGTATTTTTTATTTGTTTTCTTTGCACCAGTCCCCAGTCTTTTCAAATAGTAAACAATGAGTTTTTCCAGTCGCGTGAGTGGCGGAAGAGTAGGGGAGAGATGCGTTTTCAGATATTCGACCATCATCAGCGCATCTTGATGGACGAGCCCCACCCAAATCGCTTCCTTCGAATCGAACAACTTGTATACCGTTTTCTTCGAAACGGAAAAATCACTCGCAATCGCTTCGATAGTCGTCTTTCGGAAACCATCCGCTAAGAATCGTTTCCGTGCCGCTTCGAGAATCAGCCGTTTTACGTCGCGTCGCTTTGCCACTTGAACCCCCACAATTACATGCTTCTAAATTAATGCTCGGAAACGAATTCTTCAACACGTTCACAAAAAAATCCATCCGATTGGATGGATTCTTTATCTTATGTTTTTTCTTACCCCGTTATCATGCCGCCGGCGCTGCCGGTTGCCTGTTACCCGTTCCCTCTTACCAGTAACCTGATTTCATGCCGGAGCGCTTCCATTCCTGTCAATTTTTCCGCGCTGGTCTTGAGGATGCGGGTATCGCGTGGGAGGAACGCTTTGAGGGTCTTGATGGTAGCGGCAAGTTCGGATTGTTTCGGTTTATCGGATTTAGTCAACACGATTCGGAAGATTCGTTCCGAATCAATGAGCCATTCAATGAACTCTCGGTCGAGTGCTGTCGGTCCGACCATGGCATCCACCAACACAATGACACCCGCAAGTACGGTACTCTTCGTCAGGTACTTATCCACCACTTTGCGCCACGCAACTTGCTCATCCTTTGCTGCCTTCGCATAGCCATAGCCAGGTAAATCAACGAGATAGAATGATGGATCAGATACTTCGAAATAATTAAGTAAACGAGTTCGCCCCGGAGTTTTCGAAACCCGAGCGAGTGCTTTTTGGCCGCATAGTGCATTCAGCAAGGATGACTTACCAACATTCGACCGCCCACCGATGGCAATTTCGGTCAATTTTGGAAACGTTCTATCCGATAACGTTCCCACAGAAGTAACGAATTTGGCGAGAAAAGGGGTATCTGTATTCATAGACTATTGCTTCGGATAACCAATCGAGTGTGCGAGAATGACTTTTTCATCTTCGCGTAGGTGTATCGCATTTGCCAGCGCCTTGCCATCTACCGAACCGCGGACCACACACGCGAGCCCTTCCGATGCACAAAAGAGATAGACATTCTCTGCGACGAAACCGGCATCGATACCGGCATATTTGTCACGCGCATCGAGCGCCGCGTCGGTCATCTTACCCAAATCGGAGACATAAACCAAATTGAGCGGTACATCTTTGACAAAATCCTGTTGTCCCGTCGAGCCGCGCAAATCGCCCGCGACGACCAAATTGAGTGCATGCTTTGCGGCTTCATACCGGTACACGCCCGCTTCCATTACTGCGTATAATTCAACATCCTGCCAATTTCGTGCGGAAGGTGCGGTGCGTTTTCCCGACTCGGTTCGATTGATGCCGTCCGCCGCCCACAACAGATTTGACAATTGTTGCAGGGTGAGTGGTTTGGCGGAAAATTCGCGGTCGGAATGCCGCGACTTCAACACCTGCATCAACGGTTTGCCGCCGTCAGTCTGCGGTGCGGGGAGGGTGATCGTTTTTTCTTGTGCTTTCACTGCGCCGGATGCGAATATCATTGTTGCCATGAGAAGTAGTCCTATGTGTTTCATGGTGGTTCCTTGAAGAGAAAGTGGATTAGTGAAAAACTTGTAGTCACACTCAATTTAGTGAATTTTCCCCGTCTGTGCTTTCCCCTTTTCTCGTAGGACAGCCACTCTTGCCTGTCCTTTGATTATAACGCGAAATACAAATTTCCTTGACTTGCGGATTTTTTCTCCCCTTTTTAGGAATAACCACTGGAGCTGATATGAACCGCACCATAAGAATTTGCATGTTATCGTTGATTACCCTTCTACCTCTATTCACATTCGCGCAACCCACTTCCGGTATCACCTGTCTCTCGCGTTCACTGACTCCCATCACTTGGGAGTATGGCTGTAGTATCGCGCTTAGCGGTGAATACGCATTCATCCCGGACCACAATGGTTTCGTTCACATCATCAATGTTAGCGATCTTGAGCATCCGCAAGAAGTCGGTTTTTGGAACGTTCCATCTTGTGCCATCGGAATTACTATCATTGGGAATTATGCATACATCACCGATAGCTACAGCGGGTTATATATCTACGACATCACCATTCCCAACTTACCCAGCTTAGTCGGGAATATCGATACCCAAAGTTACGCGTGGAGCACCGCCGTCTCCGGGAACTATGCCTATGTCGCCGATGATGCCACCGGCTTGCGCGTCATCGACATTTCGAATCCCGCGCAACTTTCTGAAGTAGGTCATTGCATCACTGCGGGTGGCCGCGCATTGGATGTAAAAGTCGCGGGGAATTATGCCTACATTGCAGATTGGCAGGCGGGTCTGCGCATCATCGACATTTCGAATCCCACCGCTCCCGTTGAAGTCGGTTCCTATGACACCCCCGGTGGTTCGCGCAGTGTCAGCATTGTCGGTAACTATGCGTATGTAACCGATGCCGGTTCCGGTTTGCGCATTATCGATATCACGAATCCCGAAAGCCCGCAGGAAGTTGGATTCTACGATACTCCCGGCGTTGCGTGGGGTCTCCAAATTGTGGGGAATTATGCCTACGTCGCCGATTTTACTTCGGGCTTGACCATCATCGATATTTCCTCACCAACCAATCCGCAACAAACCGGACTCTTTACGTTATCCGGTTGCCGCATGGTTGCAGTCCGTGATGAATTCGCCTTCACAACCGACGACGACAGCGGATTTCACATCGTCGATATCAGCAGTCCGGAAGCGATAACTCAACTTGGTACATGCCCTGCACCTCGCACTACCAATTTATCATTGGTTGTTGGTGTGACTCTCGAACGAAATCTCGCATACATCGCCGACAGCTATTCCGGCTTGCATATTCTCGATGTCACAAACCGCTCCGCTCCGATTGAACTCGGTTCGTGTCCTACTCCCGATTATGCATGGAGCACCGCGATTGCCGGGCATTATGTCTATGTCGCGGATGATGCATCGGGTCTTCGCGTTATCGACATTGCCGACTCGACAAATCCTCACGAAGTGGGACACTGCGTGTTGGCGGGTCGCGCATTGGGTGTCACGATTGTCGGTGAGTACGCCTTCGTCGCAAGTTGGACGGCGGGTCTGCGCATAGTCGATATCTCGAACCCCACTTCGCCGCATGAAGTTGGTTTTTGTGAAACTCCCGGCGGGTCGCGCTCCGTCGCGGTTTCCGGCAATTACGCTTATGTGGCTGATGCCGGTGGTGGTATCCGAATAATCGACATCACAAATCCGGTAACGCCGGAACAAGTGGGTGTAATCAATCTACCGGGGAATTCGTGGTGTATCTCGATTATCGACAACAAAATGTATCTCGCCGATTACACTTCCGGGTTTTATATATTCGATATCACGATACCGTCGGCACCGGTACAGCTTGGTTATTACTTCTCGTGGGGAGCGCGCGCCGTGGCGGTCTCCGGAAACTATGCGTACCTCTCGGACGATGTAAACGGCTTGTGCGTGCTCGATATTACCAATCCTGATTCGATGGTGGTGGTCGGGTACTTCCATAGTGCGATGTACACCGAAGGGCTCGCAGTAGTGGGTAGCACTGCGTATCTTGCCGACCGTACGAATTTCGGGATATACGATTGTTCGGAAGCGCTCGGCGTAAATGAACCCACGTCCACACTATTACCCCGGCAACTGTCGTTACAACAAAATTATCCCAATCCATTCAATGCGACAACGACTATCGAGTATTCACTACCGAAATTCGGTAAAGTGAATTTGTCGTTATTCGATCTGCTGGGACGGAAAGTGAGTACACTGGTGAGTGCACCACAACAGGCGGGGAATCATCGCATACAATTCGATGGTAAGAATTTATCGTCGGGCGAATATTTTTATCGTTTCGATGTTGGCAATTTCCATCAGACGAAGAAATTGACTGTGGTGAAGTAACTCGTAGGACAGACATTCCTGTCTGTCCCTTTAGAGTTTCTTTACGCCGGGTAGTGCGGGCGTCCTCGCCCTGCACATATTCGGTAGGGGCGTATTGCCATACGCCCGTGTTCTATTGTGTGTGTCACTATTCATATATCTGCAGTGAATTATACAGTATATTATTATAGACTTTGACGTTATTTACGTTGGCACTCTCTTCACTCACTTACCAACGGATTGTTCATATACACATCTTGATCAGTTCCTTGATTCACTAACGATGGAGTATTTATGAAACCCTCCTGCCAAAAATCTGTAGTTGTAGTGTTAGTTTTATTCTTTTCGAATATGGCATTACCGACTATTCATAATGTTCCAACTGACTATACCACCATTCAAGCCGCAGTAAATGCTTCTGCGGATGGCGATACTGTGCTTTTAGCACATGGAACTTATTATGAACAAGTTAATGTCAATTTTCGGAGATTAACTTTGGCAGGAGGATTTCTTTTTTCCCATGACACATTAGATCGTGATTCTACGATAATTACAATTCCCGATTCGATTCGTCATGGTATAAGCGATCAAAGATCAGTAATTCATGTTCATCATTCCGATGATTTCCGGTTAATAGGCGTAACACTACGGGACGGTTTAGGAACCGGATTTCAGTCTTTACCTACAACCGAATACGCTGTACAAGGTGGTTGTTTGTTTGCCGATAGTTCGCGCCTGACTTTAGTCGGTTGCCGCATTATCAAAGGATTCGCCGAAGGAGCTGGCGGGTTAGCTTTACAGTTTGGCAAAATATTTCTTTCTGAAACTGCGTTTGATTCAAATCAAGCTGTTGGTGGAGAAGGTTGGTCAAGCGGAGCACTATTCGCCGACACAGATTCATTAATTTTTCTACGCAACCGTTTTTTTCATAATTCTGCCGACGCGGCAGGTGCATTTCAAGCGCAGGCACGAATGTTTGGAATAATTGATTCTTGCCAAATTATTGAAAATAATTGTAATAATTACGCGGGAGGATTACTCTGCTTTGGAATTACCGAAATATGTGGAAATCAAATTATTGGCAATAGAGCAATTGATAATGCTGGATTTATAATAAGTAATGTCTCTGGCTGGGGCGGGGATGGTATTTTCTCTAATAACGTTATCCGCAATAATGTTAAGTTTGGTAATTATGTCGATCATGGATTTAGTGCCGGTGGTATTTTTCAAATTGACTATTCTTACCATTGGGAGATATCGAATAACGTATTTGATGGAAATGTAAATGAAGGAAGTGGAGAAGGTGTGTTAATGTTGCAAGGTGGTATCTTTGATGTTCATAGTAATACTTTCAATGGAAATATCGGTGGAACTTTTAGTACTTGCATACGAATTTTATCCCGAGCTCGAGCAACAATAGACAGCAATATTTTTGCATACAATGTCTGTACTACAAATCCCAATAATTCAGCCATTCAATTCCGGCAATGGCCGCTTTCTATTCGGTATAATGATTTTTATGGTAATGCGCCTTGTGCTATAAATAATTGCGCCGCAACTGATTCCCTTCACGCTGATCATAATTGGTGGGGTGATGCTTCGGGTCCTACTTCGGCAAATAATCCCGGTGGTCATGGCGATTCTGTCGATTTCCGAATTCCTTATACCCCGTGGTTAACATCGCCAGTATTTCCAATGGCGATTAAAGAACCAATTATTTCAGGTATCCCAACCCACTTCAAACTATTTCAAATTGCGCCAAATCCGTTCAATTCAATGACGACCATCAAGTACGAGTTACAAAAACAAAATCAGGTTGAAATTACGCTCACTGATTTGACAGGCAGAAAAGTAGAAACGCTGTTTCGAGGTAACCTCAATCCCGGAATACATACAACGACTTTTCGCGGTGCACGGTATTCGTCCGGAACCTATTTCGTTCATCTACGCATCGGTACACAGTCGCAGGTAAAGAAAGTAGTGTTGCTCAAATAAAAAAAAACTCTCAAGGGACAGAATGAATTCTGTCCTACGAAAAGATTATCCCGTTAGACTTCTTGTCCATCCAATGTCACACACATTGTCCATCCCGACCCCCTCTTATTGCGACTCAAAAAAACGAGCGTCCACCAACCGACGGACGCCCTAAAAAATGTGCAGGGCGAGGACGCCCTCACTACCCCGTTACCGGCGGGACGCCGGTGCTACGTTTTCCTCTTTCCCAACACCTACAACCCACGACCTTCTACCAATAACCGGTGACTGGCAACCGGCAACAGGCAGCCGCCACCTACATTTCACCGATTTCCAAATCATCTAAATCAACCGTCACATCAGGATTATCCAGCGTCGGAACAATCGACCCATATTTTTTTTCTTGTCCCGTTGCCTGTTGCCCGCTGCCCGTCGCCTTTCTTAACGCCAACTTCCATACTTGGTCAATCGTCTTCACGGGCGTCAGTTTCAAGCCCTTCAATACCTGTTTCGGCACCTCTTTCAGGTCTTTCACATTTTGGTCGGGTATCAAAATATGCTCGATACCGGCGCGTTTCGCCGCCATCAATTTCTCCGGCAAACCCCCTATCGGCAGGACTTCACCTTGCATCGTCACTTCGCCGGTCATCGCGAGATCGCCGCGCACTTTGCGTCCCGACAATGCGGAATACAGCGCAGTCGCCAGCGTAATTCCAGCGCTGGGGCCGTCTTTCGGCACAGCGCCTTCCGGTACGTGAACATGGAAATCGTTTTTCTCGAACGGTTCCCACGCCATCCCCAATTCCTTGTGCCGCGTCTTCAATAGCGTCAGTGCGACCATACCGGATTCTTTCATCACGTCGCCGAGCCGTCCCGTCAGCACCAATTTTCCTTTACCCGGCGTGATGGCGACTTGCACTTTCAATACGTCGCCGCCGACCGGTGTCCATGCAAGTCCAATCGCTACTCCGACCCTATCCTTGCCGTCAAGCGGCTTATCGACAAATTTCGGTACGCCCAGCATTTCCGGTAGTGAGCGCGCCGTTACTACAATCGCGTCGGCATTTCCCTCGGCGATTTTCCGCGCCGATTTACGGCACAACATCGCGATAGACCGCTCCAATTCGCGCACTCCTGCCTCGCGGGTATATTCCTCGATAATGCGGTTGAGTGCGTTATCGTGGATTGTCACTTTATCCGTGAGCCCGTGTTCGCTGATTTGGCGCGGTACGAGGAACCGTTTCGCGATTTGCAATTTCTCCGGCGGCAAGTATCCGAGCAATTCGATGAGCTCCATGCGGTCAAGCAACGGTTCGGGAATCGCACTGCGGTAGTTCGCTGTTGTGATAAAGAGAACTTCGGATAAATCGAATTCGACTTCGAGATAGTGGTCGGAAAAACTCTTGTTCTGTTCCGGGTCGAGTACTTCCAACAGCGCACTGGCAGGGTCGCCGCGGAAATCGACCGACATCTTATCAATCTCATCCAATAGAAAAACGGGATTTTTCGAGCCGGCTTTTTTCATCCCCTGAATGATGCGCCCCGGCAGTGAACCGATGTAGGTGCGGCGATGGCCGCGGATTTCCGCCTCGTCACGAATTCCGCCAAGCGAGATGCGGACAAATTTACGGTCGAGTGCGCGGGCAATGGATTTTCCGAGCGACGTTTTACCAACACCGGGAGGGCCGACGAAACATAGAATCGGGCCGCGAACCTTGCCGACCATTTTGATAACGCTGAGGTATTCAAGGATACGTTCTTTCGGTTTCATAAGACCGTAGTGGTCTTCTTCGAGAATATTCTGCGCATCCTGAATGCTGTCGCGGTCGGTGGTGCGCGCGTTCCACGGGAGCGAGATAAGCCAATCGAGATAACCGCGCACGACCGTCGCTTCCGGCGAGAGCATCGGCATCTGTTTTAAGCGTTCAAGTTCCTCTTCCGCCTTCTGCTTCACGTCTTTCGGCATCTTCGCTTTTTTGATCTGCTTGCGGTACTGAATGACGTCGCCGAAATCCTCCGCATCCTCCGTTTCACCAAGTTCCTTGCGGATTTGCCGGAGTTGCTCCTGCAGGAAATATTGGCGTTGCGATTTATTGATGCGCTCGCGGACTTGCCCTTCAATCTGCTTTTCGAGATTCGACATCTCGGTTTCATTCGCTAGCAATGTCGCTGTTGCGACCAGCGCATCCATCTGCGTCGGTGCGGCGATAATCGGTTGTTTGCGGACGGGAGGACATTGGATGTGTGATGCGATAAAGTCGGCGGCTCGCACAGGATCAGCGAATGTGTCAGTAGCGGAAATAATTTCATCGGCGCTGAGACGCTGTGCGGCGGCGTAATGCCGGAACAGCTCAATCATATGGCGGTAGGCCGCTTCAGCTTGGGTCTTGTCGCTGTCGCGGATAATGACCGGATGGAATTGCACTTGCCACATTTTTTCCGATACGAAAAATTCTTCAACTTCGGCGCGGAACAACCCCTCGACCAATACCTTCACCATTCCATTCGGCAGGGAGAGTATCTGCAATATTCTCGCCACGACTCCGATTTTTGGATAATTTTCCGAACTTGGTAGTAATTCGGTGTCTTCCGGTTCAAGAAGTAACAGGATTTGACCGGAAAGTTTTTGCGCCGCTTCGACTGCATTTTGAGCGATATCGCGATTCACGAGCAGTGGTGCAATCGTTTGTGGAAATATCGCCAAGTCCCGCACCGGCATCATTGGGAGCAAGCGGCTGACTTCGTCGGAATGTTCGCGCATTTCGCGTTTGGTGGACATGAATTTCCTTTAAAATTGGGAGTAACTACAGATAAGATACGGGAAAAATGAGGTAAAACGGCATTGGAGCGTATATAATTGGGTTTCAAACGTTAAAAATGCCAGTTGCGAGGATTTCTTACAAATAATTCCAATAAAAATTGATAGAAATGTGCGTGAAATGGGGTAAGAATGGTTCGGTTTGATGTTTATGGAAATACCCATATTTTAGGTTAAATCCAACTACTTACCGGAGAAATCATGCAACGACTTCGTTTAACCTTACTCCTCATGACAATATTCGCTCTTTTTTTCTGCTCCTCTTGTATTAAAATCTACCAAAGCGAACAACATACTTTACGACGGACTGAAAATTTCTCACAGTCGAATTTAGTGACCATCAAACTGTGTATTCAAAATATAGGAGAAACCAATCGAACCGGTAAGGCGGACATCGTTGTTATCGATCCGGAAGAAAATGTTTTTACAACAGGCATAACGATGAGTGATAGCGGTGGCTACGCTTATTTTCCCGACAATTTTCAAGATGCAAGTTGGAAGCCCGGTATTTATAGCTGGCAAGGCCAAATCGCAGGTACAAAGGTTACATTCGGTGAATTTTTGTATTCGAATAATGGGATAATTTTTCTAAAACCCGGTACCGATATGACAACGGATACCGAAATATTATTACAAGGTATTGCGTCGAATTCGAAACTGGGCAATGAGTTGGCGCTCATGCAAGTCTGTGTAAATCTGATTATGACTTTCCAAGCTTGGGCTCGTACACCGTATGTATTGGGCGGTCCGAGGGTACAAAACGATTTTAGTAATATCGATTTTTCGCTGGCGGGCAAACCGGTATCACAGGGTACATTAGTTTGGACGGATGCATTAGGTGATTGTTACGCGATAAGCGCACGTGGTGTAAATACGTTTACACTCACGGCACTCGGTCGTTATGGCTCATGCATAGTTTATTCCGGGTTTATTCCGGAATAAATGCAGTGAGCATTCCCACACCAACCATCACAAGGTAGTAAAATACCTTTATTGACGTTTATTCAATGACGGGTTGTGACGTTCGTAAGGTGCTTCCCCGATATCGGAACGATTAGCGTAATCGTCGAACCAGCCATCCACTTTAAATCCCATTCCGCCCTCGGGTACTAAATCGATAGCGAAGGGCGGCGAAGCAACATTGTATTTAAAACGCGGATCATACACGTACGATTTTAAATAACCAGTTCCTCCATGATTACTGCGATGTACATAACCTCGTCGTTGCTGGCAAACCGCGCCGACTAAATAAATATATCCTCGTTCATCGTTCGCCAATGTTTGCGGTGCCTGATACGGCTCCCAAGTATCATTCTGTTGTTCAAAAGTAAAACTGGAATTAAGTGCATATAAACTCGCGTGGATGGCGACGTCCCGGCGATATTGACCTTCTAAGCCTACTGGGGCAGCATCCCGTCCCCCCTCGCGACCGTTGGCAGGGGTATTGGCAATTAAAATTCCAGTCCAAGGGTCTTCCCGACGTGCGCCCGGTTCGTACGCCTCGCTTATTAATGTAGTCATATCATGCATCGATAGATTGACGCGATACGGATACTTATCCGCTTCATTTTCGTAATACGTGATATTATCGTAAATCCTAAGATTACCGTGTGCTCCTACTCCTAATCGACCATGAATGACACCGCGTATCCACAATTCTCCATCACAGAAAATCGCATGATCACATATCGTCGACCATGATATTTCACCATCACAAAGATTTGGATCCGGATACGGAGGATTGGAAGTTCCGGTTCTCCATCGCCACACCATTGCAGATGTTCCGTGAAACCAAAGTCCATATATGTATTGCCCGTTACTCGTATTCAACCAATTACCGGAAGAAGCAGCTTCGGAACGAAATCCATCCGCACGACACGGAATGGGAATCGGACTGACATGTTCGAAATACCCGGGACCGGGAAGCCCAGCGAATGTAGAGCCAACGGGGCTCAAAATGTAACCACAGGTGGTTACTAAACCGCCAAAATAAGTTCCGGGGTGAACACCGATATTGGAATTTGAGTGGATTGGTCCAAGTATCGAATCGCCATTGAAGAACCAAATAAACTCGTTAAACCGGGTTTGTTCTTGATTTGTAAATAAAAAATAGGGTACAAGGAGATTACGCCGTAACCGGACGAATGCACGCCGCCTCACTTCACGGGTTTTTCCAAATTGATTCTTATACTTTGCGATACCAACAGCACTCCCTTCGTACCCATCCATTCCCGGAAAGGTGGTAGAAATTGGATATCGTGTTACACGAACATCCTCGTATTTTCCCATACCGGGGATATAACCGTCATTCAATGCAGTAACGGGTTGCCAAGTATTGTTTGTAAGAGGGTGATTATGGAGGTAAGGAAAAATGTTCTGGATGATAGCGGCTTGTGCGGTATAGTATGCCTGAATTTCGGCGACTTGCCGGTGTGATTCACCCGTGGAATAAAGCGACCATTTGAGGTAGGCGAGGCAAGAAAAAAGTAAAAGCATCGACATCGCCGATGCATATAAGAGGGAAAAACCGTGGTGTGAGTTGGGACGCCAACGAGATACACAAGTATCCATCATACACTCCATTCGTAACCATCGAAATCATCAAATCAACATTGATTGAAATATACACTCGATTTGCGATAAATGCGATAGTTGCGGTAATTCCATATGAGTATAGACGAATATGGCATAAAAGCGGTTAAATTCGCTTTGTTTATCAATCCTTCGCTTGTCAATACCTTGTCCGGCTTCTACTTTTTCGCAACAAACCGGAAAAAACCGAATGTCTTCGAACTCAATCAAACCAATCTCAAACACCGATTAATAAAAGATGCTTTCCCAACAACTCCTGAATGGTCTTGTCCTCGGTTGCGTGTATGCGCTGATTGCGCTTGGATACACGATGGTGTATGGCATCATGCAACTTATCAACTTTGCGCACGGTGAAGTTTACATGATTGGCGCGTACATCGGTGTGATTGTGCTTGGTATGCTGGGTGCCGATGCTATCGCAGGGGTCAATCCGTGGTTATTGCTGGTGGGAGCGGTAGTCGGCGCGGCAGCGATAGCAACCGGATGGGGTATCGCACTTGAACGGCTGGCTTACCGTCCACTTCGTAAAGCAGGGCGGTTGGCACCGCTTATTACAGCACTGGGAGCTTCGATTTTTCTCCAAAATTTTGTCATGTTAGCGATGGGTGCAAGGGAAAAAGTTTTCGCCGAATTATTCAAAGGGATGTACGTCATCGTTGGTGCGCTTCACGTCAGTGCGCCTCAACTTGCGATTCTTATCGTCTCACCATTATTGATGGTGTCACTTACCATTCTTGTTAAGAAAACAAAACTCGGTCTCGCGATGCGAGCGACGGCGCAAGATCCAACGATGGCTGCCCTCTGCGGAATGCGCCCCGATATCGTTATTGCAGCAACATTTGCAATCGGGAGTGCGCTTGCCGCAGTCGCCGGTGTTCTGGTCGCCTCATTATATGGTGTAGTGAATTTCTACATTGGTTACCAAGCGGGACTGAAAGCATTTACCGCGGCGGTATTGGGCGGCATCGGAAATATACCGGGGGCAATGCTCGGCGGTTTCGTTTTGGGGATGATTGAAGCGCTCGGTGCAGGTTATATATCGAGTGAATATAAAGATGTGTATGCATTCGTAGTTCTGATTGCCATACTTCTCGTCAAACCCGGTGGACTGCTGGGAGAACGGGTAGCAGAGAAGGTATGAAGAACTGGTGGTTGCCACTTCTGCTCGCGCTTATTGTATTGCCATTCCTTGGCGGGATAGGTGCAATAACGGTTGGTGTTGGCTCTTTGGTAATGATATTTCTTTCGAACCGGCAGCGTCCCGATATTTTAGAAAAAAGTAAGGTGCGTGAGGCTTCGCAGAACGCATTTGTCGCAAAAGTAGATGTGTTGATTGCGAAAAAATGGGTACAAATCAGCGCTTTTCTTGTCATCATCACATTGCCCTTCTACTTACCCCGGTTCCCGTTAGAAATCGTTACTCTCGCGCTCATTTATGTCCTGCTTGCAATGGGATTGGACATCGTTGTCGGGTTGACCGGTTTGCTCGCGCTTGGATTTATCGCGTTCTAC
>CAZPUW010000033.1:0-13164 GCA_964589795.1 uncultured bacterium | reverse complement strand
TGGTGCGCATGTTTGGCGAGAATGTGAATGGCGCAAAGCGATGGTTGCGGGTTGGGGGGTTCCAGCTTTCACCTTCCGACGTTGCGCGGTTTGCGCTCGTGCTGTGGTTGGCAGATTTCCTTGCCAAGAAAAAGGAAGAACTGCACCATCCGATAAACCTGTTCAAAGCAGGCGTGGTGGTCGCAATGATAGCGATTCCCATTATACTGCAACCGAATTTATCGACAGTGATGATTATTGCTGCCATCGCGGGTGCGATGCTGTGGGTGGCAGGGATACCGCGGAAATGGGTTTACTCCGCAATTATATGCCTCGGGATATTCGGCGCGGTATATGTCGCAGGCACTTCGTTCCGGCATACCCGCAGTCAGGTTTTCTTAGATCCGTTTGCCGCATATCAAAAATACGCGGCTTCGGCGTCAATTGACCCGAATGCGCCAACCGCACTCAAAGAAACCTCCTACCAACAACGGCAAAGTATTATCGCATTGGTGGAAGGGGGGGTGACCGGAGTTGGGTTCGGAACCGGACGGCAAAAATATTTTCTACCAGAGGCCTACAACGATTGCATCGTAGCAATCATCGGTGAAGAGTGGGGATTGGTCGGCATTCTGATTGTGATGCTCTTATACACAGTCCTGACGTGGCGCGGGTTTCGGGTGACGATGAACGCACCGGATCAATTTCGATATCTACTGGCATTCGGTATCATCATCAACTTTTTAACGTATTTCTTCATTCACTTTTTTGTGAATGTTTCGGCAATGCCATCTACCGGAGTACCGCTACCATTTATCAGTCATGGCGGCACGGCAATGGTTTTCAATTTAGGGTTGGCGGCAATTCTGCTGCGTATCAGCAGTGAAGCGAAATGCCCGCTCTATCCGAAGTAAGGTCTATACAGTGAAACACTTTTTCCATCGGTTTCGTCGTCTTCATTTCGTCGGTATCAACGGTACTGGCATGTGCGGTATCGCCGAATTGTTGTTACGGTACGGATTTAAAATTACCGGCAGTGATTTGGTCGATAACGAAGTGTCGGCACGACTAAGAAAATTGGGTGCAGAGGTTGCCGTCGGGCATGCCGCAGAAAATGTGAAGGATGCCGATTTAGTTATCTATTCCAGCGCCTGCAAGCCGGATAATGTCGAATTGCTCGAAGCGAAAAAGAATGACATTCCGGTAATATCACGGGCAGAAATGTTAGGCGAATTGATGCGGCTCCAACTTGGTATCGCGGTAGCCGGAGCACATGGTAAATCGACTACATCGAGCATGTTAGGTACGGCATTGAAAGCCGGTGGTTTGGACCCGACGATAATCGTCGGTGGGCGGTTACAATCGGCGGGGGGACATTCGGAAGCGGGTGAATCGGAATGGTTGGTAGCGGAAGCCGATGAATACGACCGTTCGTTTTTGCACCTGATGCCGGTTCACGCGATTCTGACCAATCTCGAACATGAACACATTGACACGTACCCGACTTATGCGGAAATGGAAGATGCGTTTGTACAGTTTGCGAACCGGGTTCCGTTTTATGGGTCGTTGGTGATTTGCGGCGATGATCCGGGATTACAGGCGATTAAACCACGCTTCAAACGTACGGTAGTAACTTATGGATTAAATGAAACCAACCGTGTTCGTGCAGTCGATATCGAGTACGACGCGGGCATAACGAATGCAACCATTTTGGATAACAACGAAACACTGGGAACACTCGCATTGAGGATTCCCGGTGTCCACAACTTGCGCAATGCGCTTGCGGTTATTGCGATGTGCCGTCGAATCGGCGTGTTGTTCGAACCGGTAGCACACGCTCTGAAAGAATTTCGTGGTGTCGGAAGGCGTTACGAAATCGTAGGAGTGAAAAATGGAATTACGTTCGTGGACGATTATGCGCATCATCCGACCGAAGTAGCGGCGACAATTGCCGCAGCGCGTTCGATTCATTCCGGTCGAATCGTCGCGGTGTTTCAACCGCATTTATTCACCCGCACCGCACGGTTTTATGAGCAATTTGCGCTGGCGTTAGCGGGTGCCGATGTGGTGTTCGTTGCCGATGTTTATCCTTCGCGCGAACAACCCACAGCGGGCATTACCGGCATGTTAGTGTCCGATGCAATGCGAAGAAACGGTCATAAAATTGTTAACGACTTACCGTTAACCGGGCGGGTTGAGGCGATCAGGTCAGTGTTGAAACCGGGAGATTTGGTTGTCGGTCTTGGTGCGGGCGATATCACAAAAACCATTCATGGGTTAGTGAAAGAACAGTGACAAAACCAGCGTTGACAGAACCGGTCGCGAAGTTGCGCGATGCCCTCTACCGCCACAATAGCGGGCAGTTGCACGAGCGCGAACCGCTGTCGGAACGCACAACGTATCGAATCGGTGGGCCGGCGGAATTGTTGTATTCGCCATACGTCGAAGAAGACATTGTCGCCGCGGTGGAGTTTGCGAATGAGTTTAATGTCCCGTACCGCGTGCTTGGTGGTGGTTCGAATCTGTTGGTTTCGGATAATGGTGTGCCGGGATTAACCATTGAACTGAAATCGTACTTCACGAATTATTCGATTGACCATTCGGTGATGACAGTGGATGCGGGTATTTCGTTATTGCGGCTCGTTCGGGCAGTGTGTTTCAATAATCTATCCGGGATGGAGAACTTGGCCGGGATACCGGGAACACTTGGCGGCGGGTTGTGGATGAATTGCGGTGCGTTCGGTTCGGAGATAAGCGATTGCATTAAGTGGGTGCGCGGCATTCGAAAAAACGGCGAACGGATGTTGTTCATGAAGGAAGATGTTGCTTGGGGATACCGTCAAGCGCCGGAATTGAAAACGGTGATTGTTACATCTGCACAATTCGAAATGCCGCAAGGCAACCGCGAAAATTTATTTGCACGAATGCGGGAAGTGTTACATCAACGCCGGACTAAACAACCATTGACTTTTCCATCGGCGGGTTCGGTATTCAAGCGTCCGCCGAATGACTTCGCCAGCCGTCTCATCGAAGAAGCCGGATTGAAAGGACAACGGGTTGGCGATGCGGAAGTCAGCATTAAACACGCAGGTTTTATCATCAATCGCGGGCATGCAACCGCGGAAGATATTCGTTCACTGATGCACATTATTCGCGAAACCGTACGCGAAAAATTCGGCATCACGTTGGAGTTGGAACAATGCCTATGGGGGTTCGACCATGCGGAAATCTGAATCAATGTTGGTTTTCCAAGCGGATGATGAGAAGCGAAAGAAATTTGCGCTCAAACGAATTGGCACATTGCTCGCAGTCGTTGTCGTAATGGTGGGATTTGCCGCATTGTGGCACTATTCCGAACCACTGAATTGGTTTACCCTTGAGCACGTGCAAGTAGTCGGGAATCACCGGGTATCGAGTGAAGAGATTCGCAACGTGCTGGACTTGCATTCGGGTACGGGATTGTTTTATCTCGATCTGCACCGGTTGGAACGCAAATTGGAAAAATTGACGTGGGTAAAATCGGCACAGATACGACGCACACTACCTGACATTCTCACAATCAATATTCAGGAATACGACCCGACAGCGGTGTTGATTAAAGACAAACCGTATTTAATCAGTTCCGAGGGGAACCTGTTGTCGCCCCCGCCGATGGGGTATGTAATTAATCTGCCAGTCATCACTAATTACAACGGCACAATACCGAAGTACGGCGAGAAAATTGACAACGTAAAATTCCTCGAAGCGATTAATGTGCTATCGGACATCAAGCAATTCCACTTGTTCGGAAGAATCAGCGAAGTACGTTTCGCGAATTCCTACCAATACCGCGTGTTCATGGATGATGGCAAGATTGAGTTACTGCTTGGTAAAAAGCATCGTGAGAGTATTTCCGCAGTCGAGAATTTCCTGCGCAACGTACCGAGTGGCGTGAATTGGAGCGAAATCGCATACATCGATGCGCGTACACCCGGTTTTATAGCACTGAATAATCAGTCGTTACAAACAATTTTATCGAAACCGGCGGATGAACCAAACCCGCAGAAACCGGATAAAAACACTTGAGCAGTTTGATGGTATCGGAAGAACGAATTAGCAGCGCGGCGAAAATTGACGGACAATCGAGCCGACGATGGGAGCGCGAGACTGCGACGCCGGAAGAAACGATTGCAACCGTGGCAATCGATATCGGCACACACCGCACCCGTACGGCGGTGGTAGGGCGCGGCGAAGACGGTACGACCCGTTTGCTCGCGTATGGTTGTGTTACTTCTCGTGGTGTCGAGGGGGGACACATTACCGAGCCACAACGGGCATCGGAAGTGGTGGAAGCATCCATCCACCAAGTGAAACAACAGTTGGGAGATGTCGGACGGATACAGGTGGCGATCATCGGAATCGGTGGTATTGATATCCTGACGCATACGACTGATTCGGTTTTAACGCGGCAAAAAAAATGGAGTGGTAAGTCGACAACGATTACCGGTGATGATATCCAGAAACTGAAAACTAATTACAAGCGGGTATTCATCCCACCGGATTCGTTGCAGATGGAACTTGTACCGATGGGGTATCTATTAGATCGTAGCGATTTAATGATGAAACCGTTAGGGCTTTCCGCACAATCGATTCAGGCATTTTACCTCTCGATAGCGAGTAAAAAGACGACAGTCGATTCGGCTTACGAATGTTGTAAACGCGCATCGGTGAGTATCAAGAGTTTGTTGTATTCGCCGGTGACATGCGACCGGGTAACGATTGACCCGATGGAGAAAAAAGAAGGGGTTATCGTTCTCGATATCGGTCATGAAATGACGAATGTACTCTTTGCGAAAGATGGTATCTGGCAATTCGCATTCCCGCTGCCAATCGGGTCGCGGCACATTTCGGAAGATATCGCGACGGTATTTGAAATCTCGTACGACGCGGCAAATAAACTGAAAAAAGAATATGGATTGATTGCACCGCGGGATAATTACGACGAAGAAGGGTGCCCGATACAACCGGAACCCCTCGAGGCGGATAGGCGCGAAATCGACCCGCAATTGCTATTCGATGTCATGGCGGCGCGTATCGAGGAAATTCTCGAACGTTCCATCGCAACACTTTCGAGTACGTTCAATGTGCTGTTGTTCGATCCGCTTGTAATGACGGGTGGTGGCGCACTGTTGCCGGGATTGCAGGAATTTGCTGCGCAATATGCGAAGCGGCAAGTGCGAATAGGATTGCCGAGCGGTATCGCGGATTTGGCGGGAGAAGCGGCATCCCCGGCGGCAGTAAACGTTTTGGGGATGGCAATGTATGGCTTTGAAATCACGTCGGTAGGAAAAAACGGCGGATTGACACGATTGTACGACTGGCTTAACGGCGGTTGATAGGTTTTATTTTTTAACAGGAGAGGAGGCAGTATGTCCAGAATGAGATTCTCATTCGTCGAGCAATTCACACGCGGCGCGAAAATTAAAGTCGTCGGCATCGGCGGCGCTGGTGGCAACGCGATTAAGCGCATGATGGAGGCGGGAGTCGGCGGGGTCGAATTTATCGCGATCAACACCGACATGCAGGCGCTGGAAAAGTTGGAAGGTCAACGCTTGGTACAAATCGGTCTCGAGACGACCCGCGGTCTCGGCGCCGGTGGCGACCCGGAAGTCGGGCGGTTGGCGGCGGAAGAAAATGCCGACCAAATCCGTCAGGCATTGGAAGGGGCTGACCTTGTCATTACCACATTTGGTGGTGGCGGTGGTACGGGTTCCGGCAGCGGGCCGGTATGCGTTGGTATCGCGAAAGAGATGGGAGCGTTGACAGTCGCGATTGTGACGCGTCCATTCCAATTCGAACGCCAACAACGCATGATGCGCGCCGAGGAGGGGATTCGCCAACTACGGACGGTGACCGATACGCTCATCGTAATTCCGAATCAAAAACTTATCGACACATCGCTCGATGTGAAACTTACTGATGCATTTTATCGTGCTGATTCAATTCTTATGCAAGCGACAAAAGGCATCAGCGAACTATTAACGACGGCGGGTGAAATCAATCTCGATTTCAACGATTTGAATACCGTGATGAAGAACGGTGGCGACGCACTGCTTGGCTTTGGCGCGGCAAGCGGGGATGACCGGGCGTCGGTGGCGGCAACGGAAGCTGTCATGTCACCATTCCTCGAAGAAGTCGATATTTCCGGGGCACGTTCAATTTTGATTAACGTGTCGGCGTCGCGTGACATTACGTTGCGTGAATTCGATACGGCGGTGAAAATTATCACCGAACGCACGGGAAACGAATCGAATGTCATCGCCGGTATGGCATACAACGAAAGCTTGAATGATGAGCTTCGCATTACGCTCATCGCGACCGGACTGCGGCAGGATGGGCGCGCGCAACCGCGTCAGGAGACGTTCTCGTTGAATAACGGCTTTACCAATGGTAATGCACTTATCAACGGCAACGGGTATGTCGGGACACCGGTGCAAGTGCCGACGATGGTGGAACCGGAACCGGCGCGGAATTATCCTCCGGTAGTCGCGAATTTGAATCCGGCAGCAATCGAACACGGTAGTAACGGAACGAACAACTTCAGCGTACCGGCAATTTGGCGGCGCCATCGCGGTTAATGCGTAAGTAAAAACAACGTAGAAGTAAAGTCCTGCGCAGTGCCGGGGTGCCCTAACCTCCTCGGTGCGCCCCGAAATAATGCGGGTGTCAGCCATACGGTTGACACCCGTTTTTTCATTTTTTCCGTAGGACAGAATTTATTCTGTCCACCCGTTCACGGGGTGAACAATAGGGGGATGTCTTTATGGAGGTTGGACACTCTTGTCCGACAATTGTAGGGGCGTTTAGCAAATACGCCCGTTTCTTTCCTCTTTTCGTAGGACAGACATTCCTGTCTGTCCTTTGAGAGTTTTTTTCTTCTGTAGTGGGTGCGACATTCTTGTCTCGGCAAATCATTTCAGGGGTAGTGCGTACGTCTACGCCAGTACATATTCGTTAGAGGCGGGTTACCGCACATTTCCTAATGTGCTTCTGGTGGTACAAATCTCCATACCTATGTCTGTTTTCTTTTTGGGGTGGTATAGGCGTCTCGCCTGTACAAAACAATAGGGGAGGGCTCGTGAGCTTTAGTAGAGCAGAGATTTCTGACTGTCAGGGTAGTTGCCCACTGTCGTGTGGGCACACTTTGTAGCACCGGCGTCTACGCCGGTTTAGGACTTGAGTAAGCAATACAACTCAACTTGATTCCACAGTTAATTTCAAAACGTGATTAGTAGCTACTGCTGCTTTTAGTAAAGTAGAAATCGTTAATCGCTGGTAGTTACCACTTTCTATTCGAGAAACAACGGATTGTGTTGTACTCATCCGTTCTGCTAACTCTGATTGTGTTAACCCTGCTTGTTCACGCATTTGTACAATTAATTGGAAGAGTCGAATCTTCATCAACTCTTCTTGCACACGCGCTTCACGAACAGGATCGTTACCGCGTCGTTTCTTCAAAATCTCTAAGGCACTATCTGTGCGTGTATTTGCCATTATCTTTCCTAAAGTCCTGGAATGTATAAAAGGGCTGTGATCTATTCTTTATACGTGTATCTAATCGGATTTGACTTAAAAAGTTTGAACCTTTCAAGAGCTTTTTTAAGTTCAGTGTGCGGTACTATTCTTTTCTTTGTAAAAGCATTGAGAAGGACTGCTTTACCCTTCCCTTCAAAAGCATATAGTATCCGATAATTAATATTAAAGTATTCCCAACGAAGTTCGTTGATACCATCCTGCAATGGTGCGGCGAGTGGTCTACGTAAGAACTCACCATATTCAGCTAAAGCAGTAATTCGTGTTTCTGCCTTATCTTGAATTTTTGGTGAAAGATGTTCAATCCAATCCATGACAGG
Source organism: uncultured bacterium (assembly GCA_964589795.1). Taxonomy (GTDB): domain Bacteria; phylum Electryoneota; class JAOADG01; order JAOADG01; family JAOADG01. The sequence continues at coordinate 5,293 of CAZPUW010000033.1, read as the reverse complement.
TACGCGCCCTTCTTGGTCAATGAAGAAGACGACTTTTATCATTTTTACATCCGATCGGTCGGTACATTGGTTTCTCCTTTTGTGCTGTTAAAATCAATATAGCAATATTGCGATAAAAAGTCAAGTCCATTGAGAAAGTCGTACTTATTACTCCTCTCAACTGAATCGTGAAGTATATCAAGCTTATGAAAGCTTGGATACAGCAATAACCCGCCCGACATGAATGTCTGTCCTACTGTGCAGGGCGAGGACGCCCACACTACCCTACCACTTCTTCATCCCCAATATCTCCTTTGTCTTTTGGCTTACCGTTATTCCCCCAACAATCGAACTCGAATCCATCTCTTCTTCTTTCGTCGGGTTCTCAATCAGTACCCACTTCCCATCCTTCAATATCAACTTTTCCGATGGCGTCTTTACATAGTTTTCATTAACCGTACTTATATCAATCCGCACACTCGCGTCCACTTCATCCTGCTCTTTCATCCATTGCTCTTCCTCACGGCTCCATTTACGTTTTCGCACCGCAATCCCGTGGATATATGGCCGCAACTCCAAAACCGTGTCTGGTGTAAAGTCGAGTGATTCAAGCAAAAACCGGTCTATGATGATGGCATAACTGTGTCCATTTTTGAATAAGTGTTTTCCCGGATCCGCTGATTGCTCGCATTCCGCATCATCTTCCGGTAAATCGTAAATCCCCGGTGGTGTTCGATACGAACCTTTTTTTCGAATCAACAGTGTGTCGTTTTGTATCCGCAATTCCAATGGGGTGTGCTCGGTAATTTTCGTGTATCGCATTAGCGCTTTATCTATGCGCAATGCATAACTGTTGCCTGACTTGAACAATGTCTTATCCAACTTTTTCCCAAACATCAAACCTCTGCTATGCACTCACTGTTCCATTCCTTATCTCCTTTTTATCGTTTCATTTTCTTTTATCTTCCCCATCCACCATTTTTCCCCCCTGTTTACGGGGGGGAGTAAGGGGGGTGTTTTTATTCTTTATCTGTTTTATCTTTTCCCGTTACCCGTTACCCGTTACCCCCTTGTCCCTTCCCTTGTCCCTTCCCTTGTCCCATCCTTTGTCCCTTCCCTCGTCCATCCCGACACCCCCTTATTGCGATTCAAAGTAGTACCGTGATGCGTCAATTTCTGTCAAATAAAAAAGCGCCCGTTTTCCAGCGGACGCCTCTACTACTCTTCGCACGTTAGGAAACGTGTAGTACCCGGTTATCTACGTTTCCCTTTTTTGGGTTCCGCTTTTAATTTATCGAGTTGCTCCTTTGCCCGCGCGGCTTCGGGAGTGTCGGGAAAATTCTTCACGATTTGATTCCACGATTCCCGCGCACCTACGGCATTTCCGGTAGCTAAAAATAATTTCCCCAATTGCCACAATGCCGTCGGTGTGCTCGATACGGTTTGCTTCTCCGTTCCGGCAACGCGAAAGTCGGCAATTGCGCCGGCGGTATCATTCAATGCCAGTTTCGCCTGACCGCGTCCAAAGTACGCCGCACCCGCCATCGGTGAATTTCCCCACCGTTCGATAAACGTCGAGTATCCCGCCGATGCCAGTTCGAAATGGCCGCGAGAGAGGTCAGTGTCCGCCGTATTCAATGCCGTTTTCGCCGACACGGTATCGGTATTGACGGTATCGCCGAGGACTTTCTTTTGCATCTCGTGCATACCCATCGCCACGTCGGTGAACCGTCCGGTAGCATCCTGCAAATGAATCGCCATGCGCGAAATATTTTGATCGATACCATCGAGCCGACCGGAAAGCGTCGCATTGAATCCGCGAATCAACGCATCCTGCGTTTCGAGCCGTTGTTTCAATTCCGCGATTTGCGCATCGCGCGTCGAGTCTGCTATTGCCTGCTTTTGCAATAACTCTTCGGTTTGAGCGCGGGTCGCTTCGCTGTTCTCGCGTATTTGTTTGATACCGCAACCGGAGATAAAAATTATCGAAAGAATGCAACCAAATATAAGTATTCGCATCGTTGTTCCCGAAGTAAAGAGCAACGGCTGGAGTCCCTACGAACCCCAGCCGCGCTGATACATGCAGATGTTGATTATCTCAGATTGAATTCGACACGGCGGTTCTTCGACCATGCCGCTTCGTTGTGACCTTGTGCTGCCGGGCGTTCTTTACCATAGGAAATGGTAGAGATGTGATCGGTGTTGATGCCGTAATCCGTGAGGAACTTCTTCACCGACTGGGCACGGCGGTCGCCTAACGCAAGGTTGTATTCATTGGAACCGCGCTCGTCGGCATGGCCTTCGAGTTGGACTTTCCAATTGTCATACTTCTTGATGACACCGGCGTCGAACGTAGCGTCAGCGCTCATATCCTTGCGGATATTCGCTTTGTCGAGATCAAAATAAATAATCTTGATGGAAGCTTTGTCTTTCGCTTCCGCTTCCGCCTTCAGGCGAGCCGCTTCCAATTCCGCTGCGCGTTTCGCATCGGCTTCTGCTTTTAAACGTGCTGCTTCGGCTGCTGCAATCGAGTCGGCGCGGTGCTTGGCCGCTTCCGCTGCTGCAATCGAATCAAGATTGACGGCTGGCTTTACTTCCGGTTTCGGTTTCGGGCCGCAACCGGTTGTGAGCAACAAACCGCCTGCTAATGCCACGACTGCCAACCCAATCACTGAATATTTCATCTTTTTTCCTCCAGTAGAATAATTAAATAAAGTTTTCATTTAGTAAGTGGTGGTCCCCATGCCGGACGTTGCGCTTCGACGTCACTCACAATTAAATCGACATCCCCTGTTTCAGGAGTGACTAATGCGATTCCCTCTTGTCCGCGCCAAGTTGTTACAAAAGATACTCGAAATCCGCCCGGTGCAAAAGCAGGATCCTTTTGGTCTTCGGAATAATATAACAACCGTTTATGGGTAACACCCGCCGGATCGGTTTGATAAAGTTGGAACGTTTCATTTTCCCGGCGCACATAAATGATACGGTCGGCTTGGGGAGACCAGCAAGGAGAATCGTTGTAATCCCCTTCATACGTGATTCTCCGGACGTCGGTGCCATCGGGAGCCATCGAATAAACCTGTACATTTCCACTGCGGTCGCTGGCAAATGCGATTCGGTCACCCTTCGGACTCCAAGAGGGTGACGTGCATATATCGCTACCGAATGTCAATTGCACCAAATTCCTGCCATCGATTCCGATTGAATAAATATGCATGTCACCGGAGAAAGAAGAAGCAAAACAGACGGTTTTATTGTCGGGTGAAAATGCCGGACTACTGTCGAGATAGGGCGTGGAATATAATACCCGGGCATCATTCGCCGAAGTGGATTGAATCCAGATATCCGCCGTTCCATTCTTGAACGAGGTGTAACACATCTTCGTTCCATCGGGAGAAATTGTCGGTGAGAGGAGGATGTTGTTAAGGAAAGTGTGTTGGGTTCGATTTTGTCCGAGCATATCGCAGGAAAAAACTTCTCGGTTTCCTTTCGACGTTCGGCCAGCGTAATACAAACGTGCCGAGGCAAATCCAGCAACACCGATAAGCTGCATGTGAAGCGTACCGGCGGCATCCAGTGCACCGTCCAACGGTTTCTCAGCAAACGAAAACGACTGAAACCAATAAGGACGAATGGCATCACCGGCATACAGAGAAACGGTGGCGGCACCGCCACTGCTGGCTTTGCGGACTTCGAGCCGGGCGTTGGGTACGGCAATACCGGGAACGAGTGAATCGGGTTTCTTGGATGCAGTTAGAATTGAACCGGACAGGTTGATAGCGCGGATCATGCGGTCAGACCAAACCGATGCCTCATCGGTGGGGGGCAGTTTGGAAGAGTCGGCGTTTACGGCACCTTGAAATAGGAGTACCGGTTTGGCGGTTCCTTGCGCCGTCCCTTGGAGTACGACTTCAGGTTGCGCGGCAAAGGCGTTTAGGCAGAAAAAGAATACAAACAGCAGGGAACTTTTAGGAGCGATGTGAGTTGTATTTAATGGTTGCGACATTGCATCTTTTCTTTGAGAGATTCGGGGATACTAATCACCCCAAGAGCATTAAACGGGCGACTTAAGTCGCCCGTTCCAAAAGTGAGGGAGGCGGGATTCGAACCCACGACCCACGGCTTAAAAGGCCGGTGCTCTACCGGGCTGAGCTACTCCCCCTTTTGGGATTGCAACGTAAACGCTTACGTTTACAGAGCCCCAATATGCGTAATTCTAACTATCGAAAGCAAGCGGGTTTTGTGACTTGACTTGGCGGTGTTGTAATCGTATATTTAGTTATTCTGTGATAAATGCGAGTATATCTACGCGAACTTCACAGACGGTAACACCCCCCGACAGTGGGTATAAAAGTGAGTACGTCCGACCGAAACCTTACCGAGTGATCGGAAGACCGGCGGAACAGTTGAAAGGATTTGAAATGAAGAAAGTATTATTCGGTCTCGCATTGCTTGCGTTGGTCGCGTTGTTTGTTGGTTGCGCGACTCCGGAGCAAAAAGCCCAGAAGTTATTCGAACAGGGTAAATACGACGAAATCTTGGCGCAATATGGTAATCTCCCAATTGCAACCGAAGCCAAGAACAAACTCGCCGAAAAATTGTTCAACGAAGGCAAGTTTGACGAAGTGTTGAAGACCTATCCGGATAGCCCGTCTGCACCGATGGCGAAGGGTAAAATTGCCGAGAAGATGTTCAACGAAGGCAAATATCAGGACGTGATTGCCGGTTATGCTGATACCGAATGGGCGATGAAAGCCAAGGAAGCATTAGCAAAGCAAGCGTTTGACGCGATCGACAAAGAAAAAGACAAGAAAAAGAAAATCGCCGGTCTTGAAGACATCGTCAAGAATTACGCCGGAACCCAGACTGCCGCGAATGCGCAGCAAATGCTGGACGACATGAACAAGCATGGCAAAAAAGTTCCGCCAGCTAAGGGTCCCAAAACCCCAACTACAAAGAAAGCACCCGTACCGGGAACCAAGAAAGTTATGAAGAAGAAATAATCTTCGTAGCTTAAACTACTGATTACTTGAACCCCCTTGCACAAGCAAGGGGGTTTTTGTTAATCGGATTCTGTTATGGCAAACTGTACGCAACAGCCCAAACGGTATTATTCCAACACCGGCTATTCGAGTTGATTATTTGTACCCAAGTTGCGATATTGTAGGAGACGATATATCGAGTACCGGGTTCGGCACTCGGTCTTAAACGCATTACAACATTTGAATATTGTTTTGGTTGGAGTTAAGTCTTGAAGAAGTTAACAACGGGTTGGTTCGGAAGTTTCCCAACACGTACAAGAACGGTTCACCAT
>CAZPUW010000032.1:6136-13225 GCA_964589795.1 uncultured bacterium | reverse complement strand
TCTCCTCTACCGCTTAACTGGGGTACCGGCTAATGACATAACTGAATCATCGTCGGTATCCCATTTACCCATGGAATATCTTGAAATGGAATCGACGGTAAACTGATCCAGTAAATTCACCATCGACTTGAACGGCGCTTGTGGCTGCAATTTACCGATGACAATCAGATTTTGGCCGATAACCGCACCGACAGCGTCTTTTCCGTTGCGTCGCTCCATAATTTTTCCGTTGAGCGAATCCCACGGAAGGTATCGCGGCACATCATTTCCGACGTTGTAAAACAACTGATCGTCATTATCGACACGGAACGTTAACAATCTTGATTGTTTCACTTCTTTATCCGGTGGCGGAGTATCGGTATCCGGCGGAAGATTAATTTCCATTGCCTGTGGCAACCGGAAAACTGTCGTCACCATAAAGAAAATCAGCAATAAAAACGCGACATCGACCATCGGCGTCATGTCGATGCGTATCGCCATACGCGGTTTTTTCCACTTATTTTTTTTCTTGCCGTGGCTTTTCTGTTCGCCACCAACCATTCCACCCATACTTTACTCCCGGAGCGAAGCTTCTCTCGCGTTATTTTTTTAGGTCGGTTACGAGATGGAATCGCAACAAATTGTTCTTCTGCAACGTGTTCATGATATCTTCAACCGTTGCATAATCGGCATTCTTGTCCGCCTTGATAATTATGCGGAAGCCGGTATTTTTCATTCTTGCAGCCGATATCAAATCCGGAAGGGTTTCCGTGGTTTGATGCACCAAGCGATACATTTTCGTCTTGGGATCGGGCGCACTCAATTTCAATGCCTGATCCAATTTGCCAATTCCAGTGGACATCAGCACCGTCGAAGTGTGTGCTAAAAACCGTCCGCCAGTCGAATCGGCTTTCGTAATCGTTATGGTAAGGATGTCCGATTCCGGCAGTTTGATACTGCTGTGGCTATCGGGCAATTGCACCGGAGTGTCCTCCGGCGGTTTGAATTGGGTGGTGGACATGAAGAAAATGAGCAAGAGAAAAGCGACATCGACCATCGGGGTCATGTCCATCGCAATTCCCATACGTTTCGCTTTCGGTACCGCCATTTCGACTCCTATAACTTGATACGGTTCGATTCCTGATTTTTTGCGTCGGAAACGGTTTACAATTCAGGCGTGACGCCTACCGTCCCTACGCTCCATCGCAGGAATATCCCTGGCGGAACTTATACTTCTTCTTTCAACAATTCGAGGGTCATATAGACCGCTTCGTCAATCGAATAGTTGAAATTATCTACCCGTGTTGTAAAGATGTTGTACATGAAAATACCGACAATACCACCGAAGATACCGAGGGCGGTATTGATAAGGGCTTCAGAAATACCGAGCGCCAACTGTGCGGCATCGGGTGAACCGGCTTTCGCCATAGCGCGGAAGGAACGAATCATACCGACAACGGTTCCGAGCAAACCAAACATTGTGGACGTCGAGGCAATAGTGGACATACCAATCAAATTGCGTTCGAGGAACGGTACTTCCAATAAGCGGGCTTCGTCCATCGCACGCTGGGTTTCCGTCAATTTCTTTTCGCCAAGGATATTGCTGTCTTTTTGGATACGTATCCATTGTTCCATACCGGCACGCAGTACAGAAGCAGCACTTCCTTTTTGCTTGTCGCAAAGCTCCAGCGATTGCTGGTAGTTCTTCTCGCGCACCGCTTTGAGGAATTCCGAGAAAAATATCGGCATCGCACGGCTTCCCTTTGATTTATTCAAAGTGAAAACACGCTCGATAACAAATACCCAAGTCATCAGGTTCAATGCGATTAGAACAGGAACAATCACACCACCTTGTTTGATGAAATCGGGCAAAACCTGATACACACCGATGCCGACAACGACACAAATAACGATGGCGATCAGAACAAATGAACCTTGCTTCTTCATGAGATTGGTCTCCTTGTAACCCAAAACGGGGCGAACCCATCCGCCCGCGATAGAACGAAAAGTAAAGTCGAATAGTACAATTTACTTATTCAGTTGATTCAAATAATTTTTAGCTTCTTCATTATTGGGATCGTATTGAAGGGCTTTACGGAACGCGGCCTTCGCACGATTCAAATGTTCCGTGACTCCGGGTTCGGCGGCATAACGCTGATACCAGTTAATACCAATCCAGACCCAAATTTCCGCAGTATTGGGAAATGCGGCATCGGCTTTCTCGAGTACCTTCAGCGATTTGGTGTATTGCTTCGATGTATAGTACATCCCGGCGAGGCGCATGAACCACTTCTCATCGAAATCTTTACGGCTTGAAAGCGAATCGAGCAACGCCATCGCTTCTTTATCGCGTTTCTGCTTTTGCAGTACATCGACCATTACACTAAATGGAGCGATGGTTGCATCATTTATGGTAACAGCATGGTGTAGAGCGTCGAGCGCTTCATCATACTTATCCATCGCGGCATACGCGTAGCCGAGGTTCACCCATGCAGTATCATTTTTCGGTTCGACTGCAAGCTTTTTACGGTACCATACCGCGGATGAGTCAAATTTGTCAATCGTATAATATACTAAACCGATTTTGCCGAGTAAATTCTGCTGTGTTGTGTCGGCTTTGTATGCTTGTTTCATTAAATCGGCCTGTGTATTCAAAACCGGCCATTTCAGCGAATCCCTGCCCCAAAACCGCGCAGTTACATCGACTAACCGTTGAAAGCGCATTGCGTCATAGTCCGGCGTAGCAATCAGCGGTTTCCATAAATCAGTCGCTTCGTCGAATTTCTTTCCAGCGAGCAGAATATCTGCTAACAATTTCCTAACGGTCGGGTCATCCTTTTTACCAAGCGCTTCTTTCAGAATTTTTTCAGCATCGGGCAAACGGTTCAGTTTGAGATAGGATTCACCTATCATTTTTAACGCTTCTGCATTCACTTTTTCTTTAATCGAGGCCTCTAAGTGCGGGAGGGCTTCTTTAAGTTTGGCGGTATCACTCCGGGCGTTGTAGTAAAGAATTTTACCGAGTTGGTAATTCACACCGGGATATGTCGGTTCGGTGTCATACACTTTCTGGAACGCCGCTAATGCCTCCCCGCCGCGTTTATCGGATAGGAGCGCGAGACCTAATTCGTAACGGATATCGTTATCGCCGGAATCGAAACGGAGGGCATTGTTGAAAGCATTGATTACGAATTCGAGGACACCTTCCTTGCGGGAAATCAGACCTTGAATTTTATAGAAAGTTGCATTGGTTGAATCTTTGCTCACCACGTTCCAAATCAAAGTAGAAGCGGCATCGATGGAATCGGTATATGCCAGCGCCAAAGCACGCGCGGCTTGCATATTCAAATCGGATTTGGCATTCTTGTTACCCACATTGGCTAACTGGCGGGCGTCGATAATATTTCCGTTTGCGATGTAGATACTGGTTAGGGCAAGTACTGCTTTACCGTCTTTCTTTGCTAACGCGATAGCATGTTTCAGATTATCGATAGCCGCAGTAGTGTCGCCGGTGGCGGCTTGGGCGATTCCGAGATAGCGGTAATAGTCGCCTTCGCCCGCATCTTTTGCAATGCTTTCGGTGGCAAGCTTTTTCACGTTGACCCAATCACGCTTCCGATATGCGTCTTCCAGCGGGTCGGCAAACAATACGTTTACGAACAAAATCGTGATCGATAATACAAAGATGGTTCTAAGCTTCACGGTTTCCTCAGTTCGTTGACAGGGTGTAACTCTTCAATGTTGTTTTATTTCGGTTTGGTATCGACAATTTTCAACGGGACCATCGCAGGCAACACCCCGTTGTTTGCCAATAAGCGCTGACCCGCATTCGCCGACATATAATTCAAAAAGCTGGTTGCGACATCGATATTTTCTTTTATCGTAATGTACGCAACCGGCAACACCCACGGGTAACGGCCTTCATGTACTGCCCGTAAGGTAGGATGTTGGGTCTTGCCTTCGAATACAATTCCTAACGGTTTGACCCAATCGGGTACGACTCCCGCCATTGCACCAAACCCGTCAGGATCGCGTCCGACAAAATACGCAATAGAATCCGCCTCTACCACATGGGCAACAATTCTCGAAGGAGTTTGAAAAAGTACCTGTATTAATTCCCAAACCCCTTCACCGGGCCCGGGCATATACATTACTATCGGGCGGTCTTTTGCCACTCCAACCTGATTCCACGTGGTAAAACGCCCGGTTAAAATGGCGGCTATTTGTATCGAATCCAAATCCTGCACCGAATTGGTGGAATTGACGATAAGGGACATCGGGGTTCGTGCCAAACGGAATATCAACGGATTTTTTTGCTTTTGCTGAAATGCAAGTGATTCGGGATGGGTTAACGGGCGGTCAAGGACAATTTGCTCGGTTTTGCCGTTTAGCAAGGAATCTATTGCATCGCGGCAGGAGTGCTTTGAAACATTAATTCGCGCTTTGGGATAGTTGTTCTCAAAATCGTCGGCACCATTGGCAATTATCGAATAGACCGAAGGGGCGCAAGGAAGCGACGCAGAACCCTCGGTAGCATGCCGGTCGGGGCTGCAACCGATGATAGCGGTGAATATCAATGCGAAAATGATTGTACTACTTATTTTCCAAATCATCCAATTGATCCTGTAACGATTTTCGATTACCCGCGATTACACGGGGATAGAAGACCGAAATTCGATAGATACCGTAAAGTATAATGGTAACGGATAACGTAATGCGAACCCGATAATCGACCCACCAACCGGAACCAAGTACTTTACACCAAATTAGAACGCCTACGACAACGAAAACGATCCCTAAAATGATACCAAACAACGGCGGCCAACCATATCTGGCGGCTAATTCCGATTCGTTTGGCACATCGGAGTTTGGATCAGGATTTGGAGGTAAAAACTGCATCATATTCATGTTACACCAGCGTTTCCGAAGGTTGCACAGTTAGCAATTGATATTGTACACAAATGCCTGATGAGTCGCAAATTGGGACGCCAAAATTTGTTATTAAACTGCGATCTAACTGAAAAATCCGAGGTAAAAAGAGAGATAATGTAAATTATTAAGTGATATGGTATAAATTATGGTTAAGTAATAAAAAAGGCGGGATTGAATCCCGCCAATTTTACTGAATGCCTTCGCTTAGATACGCGAGAAAAATGAGCTGACAGCCACATTGACCCATGCCACGACGGGGCTAAAGAATATGCCGAGAAAGAAAGTCGGTACGGCACAAGTAAGCAAGATAGCCGTTACACCCTTATGGGACGGGACAACTTCTTTGGATTCGTCGGAATCGGCAAGGAACATCTCGCGGGCGATTTTGATATAGTAAACCAAACTGACTACAGTATTCAAAACGGCGATTACAGCGAGGGTTGTTTGATTTTGTTGTAAAAGCGCGTTGAAAATCAGGAATTTTCCCACAAACCCGGCAAGCGGTGGTATTCCGACCAAACTGAACAAAAAGACCGACAGAATAACCGCAAGGAAGGGGTCGCGCTTCCCTAATCCGCGATAAATAGAAATATCTGCACTACCGTACACCCGTTCCATAAACTCGACGACGGCGAAGGCACCAAGATTCATGAATAGGTATGCAATCAGATAGAATGACATCGCTGAATAGCCATCGGGAGAATTGACCGTAAACAGGGTGAAAATGTATCCGGCTTGGGCAATCGATGAATATGCCAACAGTCGCTTCAAATTGGTTTGTGGCAGTGCTCCAAGATTACCAAGGGTCATTGTAGCAACAGCTATCCACCAGAAAAGAATATCCCAATGGAATTGGACGAGCGCTACTCCCGGAACCGCCTCGACCAGAAAGCGGGCTAATGCGATAAGCCCAGCGGCTTTCGGAGCGACGGAAAAGAAGGCAGTCATAGGCGTTGGTGAGCCCTCATATACATCGGGACACCAAAAGTGGAAGGGGACAGCGGCAATCTTATAACCGAAACCGGCGACCATTAACACCATCGCGACGAACGCTACCAATTCATAGCCAGTACCGTTTACGGCAAGGGATTCACGGAGAGCGGAATAATTCGTCTCGCCTGTGATTCCATACAGGAATGAAAAACCGAATAGCAACATTCCAATCGATACAGCACCATATAAAACATATTTTAGTGCTGCTTCACCCGATTTGTGGTCGGACCGGTAATATCCGGCAAGGATATAGGATGGTACAGAAACGGTTTCGAGACCGACAATCAGAACGATGAAATCGTGGGCACTCGCGATAATGAACATACCGAACACAACCGCAGTCATAAGCAAATAATACTCACCCTGATTGTGAAACCGCGGTAACGACATCCAGATGCAAAGTACACCGGCAATGGCAGCAAACAGCTTCAGGAATTGGGCGAAGGGATCGACTCGAAAAGACCCGGCGAAATATACATTGTTCGGCGAAAACACAATCGATACACCGGCGGCAAGCACAAAAAGCACCGAGGCAGCATAAGCCAGCGACGAGCGGTCGCCACGCGGTGCTAAGACATCCCATAAAAGCAAGAAGACAAAACCGAATGCGAGTACCCACTCGCCGGCGGATCCGATTATGTCAGTTGTCGAGAGCAAATTCATTTTAGAATCCGTTCATGGCAATCATCGCGCCCGGTTTGACGATTGTAATCAAATGGTTCAACGGCCCGGAAATGATGTTCAGGATAGGTTGCGGATAGATACCGAGAATAATAATGATAATCGCAAGCGGAACGAGCGTGAACATCTCGCGTCCGTTAATTTCCGGCAACGCCTTGTATTTTTCATTGAGCGGCCCGAAGAATACACGCTGAATTGTCCAAAGGAGGTAAGCGGCAGTGATAATGATACCGAATGCGGAGATTACAGTATATAACGGCCAAGTCTGATAACTACCCATGAACACGAGGATTTCGGAAATGAAACCGCTCAAGCCCGGCAGACCGAGCGAAGCGAAGAATGCGAAAGCAGTCATACCCATGTAACGCGGAACTACCGCACCGATACCGCCGAAGCCGTTAATTTCACGGTGGTGAGCGCGGTCATAAACTACACCGACCAAGAGGAATAACATGGCGGTAATGGTGCCGTGGTTGAACATCTGGAGCACCGCGCCATTGATAC
>CAZPUW010000032.1:0-6126 GCA_964589795.1 uncultured bacterium | reverse complement strand
GGGGTCAGCGCACTCATTCCGAGCAGGACATAACCCATGTGCGAAATCGAACTATATGCGACGAGTTTCTTCAAATCGGTTTGCGCCATCGCGCAGAAGGCACCATACAAGATGTTGATGACACCGAGGATCGCTATCATGTTGGCGAAGTAGTAAGTGGCATCAGGGAAAATTGCAAAGTTGAATCGAAGCATACCATAGGTACCCATCTTCAAGAGGATACCGGCAAGAATTACTGAAATGGCGGTAGGGGCTTCGACGTGAGCGTCGGGTAACCATGTATGGAAGGGGAAGACCGGGACTTTTATAGCGAAGCCGATGAAGAGCGCCATCCAAAGGACGTAACGAATGCCGTGACCCATGAAGAAACCGGAATGCCGCAACCAATCGCTTTGGTTCGCCTGATTCATCATGGTGAGCATATCGAAAGTATGTTTACCGGTTACCGGGTCAGTGGTATTCTGATAAAGGACGATCATCGCCAAGAGCATCAATACGGAGCCGGCGAGGGTATATAAGAAAAACTTAATGGCGGCATAAATTCGCCGCGGGCCACCCCAGATACCGATGAGGAAGTACATCGGGAGGAGCATGATTTCCCAAAAAACATAGAAGAGGAAGAAATCGAGTGCGATAAATGTTCCGAGCATACCGGTTTCGAGTAAGAGGAACATAGTCATGTAGCCCTTGACCTGCTTGTTGATTCCCCACGAAGCGAAAATACAGATAAAGCTTAGCAGTGTGGTCAACCACACCATCGGGAAGGAGATACCATCGACTCCGACATACCAGAAGATGTTATAACCGGGAATCCATTCGGCGCGTTCGAGGAATTGGAACGACTTGGGGTCATTCACACCAATACAGCTTGTATTGTATTGGAGTAACAGAATAGTCGCGATGATAAGGGGAACTAATGTCGCAGCCGCGGCTGTCCAACGCATCAAATCTTCACGCCCTTTTGGAATGAAGAGTATTACCACCGCCCCCAATATCGGGAAGAAGGTCATGAATGAAAGCGGACCCATAGCGTAGTGCTTCCTTTCTAACTATGCTCGGTTGGACAGAAAAATTTGCTGTCCGATATAAAAAATGAAAAGGTTATCTCATAGGGGAAGAGTTTTCGACTATGAGATTGCTTTGTCATTCGGCTATCGCCGAATTCGTCGCAATGATCGGGCGGGCACGGTGACCCGCCCCTACCCATCAGGTATAACACATCGGGACGGGCAAGATTGCCCATCCTCCAAATTCAAAGAATTACAGTAAGGTCGATGCGATAACAACGATTAGAATCGTACCGACAACACAACCGGTAACCCATAGATAGCGCTGGATATTTCCGGTTTGGATGGTTCGGACGCGGTCACCCGACCTCCCCACTACCCATGCCAAACCATTTACAGCGCCGTCGATGACTCGATTATCGAATTTACCCGTACCAAAACTCAGGTTACGGAAAAACCACGCGGAACCATTTACGATTCCATCAACGAAGTTCGCATCAATCCAAGCCATCAGTTTACTGAATAAAAGTGAACCGGCAATAACGGTTTTATCGTACAACTCGTCCATCCACCATTTGTGTAGCATACCTTCATAAACGATACCGAGACGCTGTTTCCAAGCATCGGTATCGACTTTGTGTTTGAGGTATGTCGTCCACGAAAGCCAAATACCAAAACCAGCGACGCAAAGGGAAAGAATCATTGCAAGCATGTGAGCGAAATGCTCGGTGCGTTCGGATTCCTGTTTTTTCTGTTCTGCAGCTACTTCATTTGCTTTTGCTGTAACTTCAGGATGGAAATAGAATGTGCCTCCGGGATGCATTATTCCAGCATAGGCACGGGCAGGGGTAACGACTTGGGAACTGAACCAACCATTGGTAGAAAACGGATTAAACTTCGGTGCTGTAAACCAGAAGAAAACCGATAGTGTTGCAAGGGCGATGAGGGGATAGGTCATCGGTTTGGGCGATTCATGGAGATGATGCTCGGCATCAGCGCCACCGTGAAATGTTCCGAAGAAAGTTTTGTAGATAATGCGGAACATGTAGAATGCGGTCATTGCGGCAGTAATGAAACCGAAGAAGACCAGAACCCATGAAATGCCGCCATTCTCAATTGCATAAGCAAGGGTCGCGCCGAGAATAGCATCCTTCGAAAGGAAACCACTCGTGAAGGGAACACCACTAATGGCAAGGGTAGCGAGAAGCATTGTTAAATAAGTTATCGGCATTGCTTTACGCATGCCGCCCATGTTTCGCATGTCCTGCGGGTCGGCGTGGCTGCCGGAATGGTGCAATGCATAGTGCATGGCATGAATAACGGAGCCGGAGGCAAGGAATAAACAAGCTTTGAACATCGCGTGGGTGACAAGATGGAAGAGCCCGGCGGTATAGGCACCCACACCGAGACCCATTATCATGTAACCGAGTTGCGAGATTGTAGAATAGGCAAGGACTTTTTTGATGTCGTACTGCGCAATCGCGATGGTAGCGGCAAAGAAGGCGGTAAAGCCGCCGACCATAGCAATGACGAGACCGGCATCGGGAGTGATTATCGGGAAAATCCGACCAACTAAATAGACACCGGCGGCAACCATCGTCGCGGCATGGATTAAGGCACTAACCGGGGTCGGGCCTTCCATCGCATCGGGTAACCAAACGTGGAGAGGAAACTGAGCCGATTTCCCGACCGCGCCACAGAAAAGTAAGAGACCGATGATGGTAAGCATGCCCATCGGGATTTTTCCATCGGCAACGGCAGTAAAAATGAGTTGCAGATTTAAATCACCGAGGATTGCGAATATCAACAAGATACCAAGCAACATACCGAAATCACCGACACGGTTGGTAATAAATGCTTTCTTGGAAGCATAAGCGGGACCGGGTTTTTCGTGCCAGAATCCGATAAGGAGATAACTCGATAGACCGACAAGTTCCCAGAATATGTATAGACCAAGAAGCGAGTCGGCAAGGACAAGACCAAGCATCGAAAAACTGAAAAGTGACAGATACGCGAAGAAGCGCCCGTACTTGGGATCGCCTTCCATATACTTGGTGCTGAAGAGGTGTACGAGGGAACTGACAATCGTGACCACCAACAACATGATTGAAGTCAGGATATCGAAGTGGACGCCGATTTGAATCGAATGTGCGCCAATCGGAATCCAACCGAATGAAAGATTCTCCTGATAGCCAGCCGGTTGCATCATCATCTGGCCAAAGAGTTTCATCGAAATGAAGAGACCGATAAAAATCGTGGCGAGCGATAAGAAATCACCCTGACGCGGCAACCGCTTGCTGTTTAGCAGAACGACGGCGAAACTGAAAAGTGGCAATAGCCAAACGATGATAGCTTGGGTAATCATTGTTTCAAATCCGAGGCGTTATCGACGAAAACAGTTCCGCGTTGACGGTAGAGACCGAGGAAAATCGCAAGGGCGACAGCGGCTTCGGCGGCGGCAAGAAGAATAATAAACAACGCGACAAGATGACCGTGAAAGTTTCCGGTGCTGAAATGAGAAAAGGTGACGAAATTGAGACCGGCACTATTCAGAATGAGTTCGATACCCATCAGGATAGAGACGGCGTTCTTGCGAGTCATCACTGCGAGCAAACCGAGGACAAAGAGACCGCACGAGATGCAGAGAAAGAAGGTAACGTTATTCAGCATTTTCGTCACTCCGTTCCCGACCAAGCCGTACAGCGCCGATAAGTGCCGCAACCAAGAGAATTGACGCGGCTTCAAATGCGATTACATACGTACCAATCAACTCTTTACCAATAACTGCAGTCGTTGGTTTGATAGGCGCGGGATTATTCAACCATGGGGTATAGAGCACCAACATGAACAAACCGACGGCGATTGCTCCAACCGGAAGTAGTGCAATGTAGCGTTGTTGCGTTTGCTCGAAGATGTCGAGGTTGGTGATGCGAGCGGTAAGTAAGACGCCGAAGATGATGAGGATTAAGATGCCACCGACATAGATAATGACTTGCGTTGCGGCGAGGAAGTCTGCGGACATTATTATGTACAGAGCTGCGACACCAATAAACGTGAAAAGCAACGCAAACGCGGAATAGAGGATGCGGGGCGAAAAGGTAACAAATATCGCAGACACTACAGTGACTAAGGCAAAGAAACCAATTGCGACATCAGTTAGGAGAGATTCCATTATTGGTCTCCTTCATCGGGACCGGGACATTTTTCGCTGAACGGCTCTTCTTTCGGTGGTTCCGGTTTCGGTTCGGCAACAACCGCGGGTTTCGGAGCGGCTGGTGCGGGCTTGGGAGCCGCGGCTTTGGCTGCTTTCTCGGCGGCGGCATCCGCAACTACTTTATCACGTTCTTCCGGGGTGTATTTGGAATAATTCACGAATAAACTGTCTTTGTTCGTCGTGGTGTAGTGATAATCAGTTATCATATAAATTGCATCATCGTTACATACAGTCGTGCATAAGCCACAGTAGAGGCACTTAGAATGGTCGATAGTGAAATTCGCCATGTGCAACGGTCGGCGTTTTCCATTGGGACGGGTTCCCAAATCGACGCCGGCAACCGGCTTTACGGCAAGAATGTCAATGATACCGACCGGGCAGATACGATTGCATTGCAAGCAACCACCACAGAGGTCGATATCGACGAATATACGTTGACGCGAACGGGCCGCAATCGGTATCCCTTCATGGGGATACTGAACTGTATGGCGCTTGACGAAGAAGTGGCTGAAGGTAATTTTCATACCGACAAGTGTCGTAATGAAACCTTCCCAGACTTCGACAATCCACTGAATTAAACCGTTGTGCTGTTTGTGCGATACCTTATAAGAAATCGGTACGCCAAGCGCAGTTCTCATTTGGGCCATAACATTGCCACCGTTGCTATTGCAATGAAGTTCAGAAGTGCGAGGGGAAGGAACACCTTCCAACAGATATGCATCAATTGATCTACACGCACACGAGGGAGCGTCCACCGTAATTGAATTTGAACGAATACAATCACCATCGCTTTCAACACCATCCAAATTGGGCCGGGAATGAAGTTCAACCACGGCGCAGGTGCAAGCGGGCCACCGAGGAATACGGTCGTTGCAATCGCGGCAACGATGAACATATTCGCATATTCCGCGAGGAAGAACATGGCGAAACGGATGCCGGTGTATTCAGTGTGGTATCCCGCAACGAGTTCCGATTCGGATTCAGGAATATCGAAGGGGGTACGATTGGTTTCAGCGAGCGACGCCCAGAAATAAATTATAAAAGCGATGAAAGTAAACGGCGGAACGCGGAAGAGATACCAATTCCAGAAATATCCCTCACCGGGAAAACCGACACGTTGCGCTTCAATGATATCAATGAATGACAGTGAACCAGCCATCATCACGGGGAGCATTAACGAAAGGGAAATGGGAATTTCGTAGCTGACGATTTGCGCGGCGGAGCGCATGGCACCGTAGAGCGCCCACTTGTTGTTGCTTGCCCAGCCCGCCATCAGAATACCAATTACAACTGTACTGGAAAGTGCGACGGCATAGTAGACACCAATGTTGAGGTCAGTTCCAATAAGGTTCGCACCAAAGGGAATGACGGCTAGGACACCAAGCGAACCGGCGAAAACGATGTAAGGAGCAAGTTTGAATAAACGTTTATCAGCAAGCGCGGGAATGATGTCTTCTTTGAGTAAGAGTTTCAGCGCATCGGCAAGCGTTTGCGCCCAACCGTGGAAACCCCAACCACCAGTCTCCATTGGGCCATAGCGGTCTTGGGCATAGGCACTGATTTTACGTTCGAGCCAAACAGCAACGAGAGCGAAGACAATGACGAAACCGAGTACCATTCCCATCCAGACTGTTTGCCAGATTATGATGGGTAAGTTGTACGGGGCAAGAGGATTGAATATTTCCATTATCGGTCCACCTCCCCAAGTACGATATCGACAGAACCGAGGATGATAACGAGGTCGGCGATGAGTTGATCGCGCGCCATATACGGTACCGCAGACAAGTTACAAAATGCGGGGCTACGCACTTTCAAGCGGTATGGGTTCTTGGTGCCATCACTGACGATATAAAAACCAATCTCACCACGCGGTGTTTCCGAACGGAAATAAACATCACCGACGGG
>CAZPUW010000031.1:0-13305 GCA_964589795.1 uncultured bacterium | reverse complement strand
ACCGCGGAACGCTTCCAGCCGCGAATCGCTTTTGAACGGCGTCAATATCAATCCGCGCGGATCATCTTTGATAACTTTGAACCGTTCCCATTTGTGGACGACTTTGTAGAATGGTGTGCGAACGACAACGCCTTCATCAGTCAATTCAAACCAAGTCGGCGTCCAAAACATCCGCAGTGAACCGAGCAGAAACAACATCGAGAGAATCGTCAGCCACCGTTCGTGGAATGCCGCCTCAATCACGACCGGACACACCACGACCGCAAACAGGAAGAACGCCGCTTTCTTCATATCTTCGGCAAGCGGAAAAATTGACCAGCTGACAGGTGTTTGAATTTCGGACATAATATCAAAAAGTACGGTAATTAAAGCACCGGGAAAAGCTTGTTTGCCGCAAAAATCCGCAATATCTTTAGTCAGAACTCAGGGGTGGTCCCCCACGGGACCTGAGATCATACCCTCGGAACCTGATCCGGATAACACCGGCGTAGGGAGCAGTGAGACGGTTGAGTTGTTTACCGCTCGTTCCTACGCCCCGACATGATATGTACGGGGCGCTTTGATTCCGGGGACCTCGAGTCGTTACTCTTCAAGGAGGTCCAACATGGTAATTCGTTTTATTTTTGTTTTTTTTCTCATCTTTGTAACTACGGCATTCGCGGCTGAGAACGGTGCTTCACTGCTTGCCGCGAATGATACCACTCACCATAAAGATGTTTTGTTACCCACGATTACGGTTGAAGCCGGTCGAGTGGGAACGCAATCACCAACCACCTTTACCAATCTGAACAGCGATGAAATTTCGCACCGAAATACTGTCGCCGATTTGCCGATGGTATTGAATACCGTCCCCGGCATGTTCAGCTATGCCGATGCCGGAAGCCCGGTCGGTTATTCCAATCTGCGGTTGCGCGGTTTCGACCAATCGAAAGTATCGGTGATGATTAACGGTATGCCGCTCAACGACCCCGAGACCCACATGGTGTATTGGGTTGATTTGCCCGATATCGCGGCAAGCGCCGAAGACATTCAGGTGCAACGCGGGGCAGGGGGGAGTATGTTGGGGCTGGCTCCATTCGGCGGTGCGGTTAATCTGGTCACGATGCGCAACGGCGAGCCCGGCATTCAGGGCGAGTACGGCTACGGGACATGGAATACGCGCAAAACCGGATTCCAATATTCGAGTGGACTGTTGAACAACCAGTGGAGTTTCAACGGACGTTTTTCGAAATTAAATAGCGACGGTTACCGCAACGATAGTTGGACCGATTTGTGGAGCGCATACCTGAGTGCCGCGCGGGTGCAGGAACATGGCGTCGACCGGTTCAACGTTATTCTCGGAAATGAGCACCTCGGTCTCGCGTATTACGGAATCCCGATGGACAGCATTCTTGCCGGTTCGAAATACAATCCACTCTCGTCGCCAATCCCGCAGGCGGATAAATTCCAACAGAACCATTACCAGTGGCTCACATCGCACGATATCAATTCCGATTGGAAATATTCCCACACGTTGTATTTATCAACCGGCATCGGATCGTATGTCGAATGGTATCCCGGTTCCGACTTATCGTACTACGGCATTCCACCTATCCATGAATTCAATTCGACCGGCGGCGATTCCATCGTCACAACCGGCGATGTCGCCGATGAGTTGTGGGTGTCGATAACACAGGTAGGTTGGTTGCCCCGCGTCGTTTATACCCAACCGTGGGGAAGCGTGACGGGCGAATTGGAAGTGCGCGGCAACGTCTCCGATCATTGGGGTGTCGTCGATTGGTCGTCGGTAACACCTCCCGGCGGGTTACCGCAACCGGAGTATTACCGTTGGCATAGCAGTAAGGAATTTTACGGCGGTGCGGTGAGCGGTGAGTACCACGCGAGCGACAAACTTTTGCTCTCCGCGGGGCTCTCGCTACGGCACATCACGAATATCATTCATCAGAATTTTTCCGATTCGACCTATTACCCCGGATACAGCACCAAAGCCGATTGGACGTTCTTCCTTCCCCGCGCCGGTGCGGTGTATGATTTCGGAAAAATCGGAATGGGTCGCTTTTCGGTTGCACAGAGTGCGAGTGAACCGACGCAGGCGCAACTGTTCGATGCCGATTATGCGGGAACCCCGGCATTCAATAACCACAGTGGTATGAATTACACCGACCCGATTGCGAAACCGGAACAACTCACGTCGTTCGAGCTTGGTTTCCGCCATCATCCGAATGACGATTACCTCGTCGACGTCGCGGTGTATTACAATTTATTCCACAACGAAATTATCCCGACCGGTGGCATCGATTCACTTGGCCGTGTGCGGGTTGGGAATGCGAACCGGTCGTACCAATTCGGTATTGAATTGGATGGCGGCGTGAAACTTCCCGCGGGATTTTCGTTAAAAGGGAATCTTGCATACGAAGTTGCGAAATTCTCCGACTACACGGTGTATGACCAACTTGCCGATTCCGCAGGTACAGTAAAGGCGACAAAATTAGATGGCAATGCCGTCCCGAAAGTACCGACGTTGTTGACTTCGGGGACTCTCGCCTACGAATACCACTCCATCGAGGCATGGACGACGACACGGTATGTTGGACAGATTCCACTCAACCGTCGCGGTGAATCGGAATTTCATTTACCGCCGTTCGGGGTGACCGGAATTGGTTTGCGCTACACACTCCCTGAAATCAACGCGATGAAAGGGGTGACACTACAAGTGAATGCTCGGGTCGAGAATCTGTTTGACCGGCGTTATGCCGCCGCCGGCGATTATGATGAGTATGCAACGGATACAGGGATAGCAACTGAGAATTCATTCTATCCCGGTGCGCCGAGGAATGTGTGGTTTGGGGTGGGCGTGAAGATGTAGGAATAAAGGCGGGACTTTCATCCCGCCTTCTTCTTTACCTATGACCTACAACCCGCTCAGGTCCCTTCCTGCCATGCGGCAAGATACTCGACTTGTTCGGGAGTCAGTACGTCGATCGTGATTCCCATCGACTTCAACTT
Organism: uncultured bacterium; assembly: GCA_964589795.1. Taxonomy (GTDB): domain Bacteria; phylum Electryoneota; class JAOADG01; order JAOADG01; family JAOADG01. The sequence goes on along the minus strand of CAZPUW010000031.1, from coordinate 10,299 downwards.
CAATGTCGAAATCCAATTTTCAATCTCAATCGGTACATCGTGTACGTTCGGTTTTAATTTGCTCGCGCTATTCTTGATGTATTCCGCCGACATCGCTTGAGTAGCGAATGACATATCCATCACCGATGCGGGGTGTCCTTCCGCCGCACTCAGATTGACGAGACGACCTTCGGCAAGAAGATGCAGACGGCGGCCATCCGACATTTCGTACGTATCGACAAATTTGCGTGTACCGGCATGTTTCTTCTTCGCCATTTTTTCGAGACCGACGATATCAATCTCGATATCGAAGTGACCGGAATTCGCCATCAATGCACCATGCTTCATCACTGCGAAATGTTCGGGACGAAGCACGTGCTTGTCGCCGGTCAACGTGCAGAACACATCGCCGATTTTCGCCGCTTCCGCCATCGTCATTACCATGAAGCCATCCATCGCCGCTTCAATCGCTTTAATCGGATCGACTTCGGTAACGATAACGTTTGCACCCATTCCCTTCATACGGGTGGCGAAACCGCGACCGCACCAGCCGTAGCCGGCTACCACGACAAATTTTCCGGCAATGAGCACATCCGATGCGCGGATGATGCCATCGACGGTGCTCTGTCCCGTACCGTAACGGTTATCGAACAGGTTTTTCGTTTTCGCGTCGTTCACGGCAATCACCGGATACTTGAGTGCACCGGCTTTCGCCATCGCTTTCAGGCGAATGACACCGGTTGTTGTTTCTTCACAACCGCCGAGAATCTTCGCCGCTTTTTCGGGAAATTCTTTGTGCAAAATGGAAACCAAATCGCACCCGTCGTCCATCGTTTGGTTTGGATTGAATGCAATCGCGGCGTGGAGATGTTTAAAATACGATTCGTTGTTTTCGCCTTTGATCGCCATCGTCGAGATACCGTACTCCTTAACGAGTGCGGCGGCGACGTCATCCTGTGTCGAGAGCGGATTGCTGGCGACGAGGAATACTTCCGCACCACCCGCCTTCAGCGTACGCACAAGGTTCGCCGTCTCCGCAGTGACGTGGAGGCAAGCGGCGATACGCGCACCCTTGAGTGGCTGCTCTTTGATGAAGCGCTTGCGCAATTGCTGGAGAACAGGCATATCCTGTTCTGCCCACAAAATGCGGCGAACCCCTTCAGCGGCGAGATTTAAATCTTTGACATCATGCAACGGAAGATTTGCCGCAGTGGTAGCACTGTGGTGCGTTGCTTTTTTCGTTTCAATCATGGATTGATGAATCTTTCTGCGGCGCAATGGGTCATCGTCCCGGTTACCGGACCGCGCAGTTTCGGGACGGCAGTCTGACTTTTTCGGCACGGAGTACTCCGTGAGTAGTAGGGAAAAAGCAGGACTGGTGCCTGTCCACCGCGGTACGGGCGACTGACCGACGGGGTAGAATGGATAGTAGTTGATAAGCGGATAAGTATACTACGGTAAAGCGATAAAAGCAAGAGACAAAAGGGGGATAGTGCTATCCCCCAATTTCAATGTCGATTTTATCGGGTCAAACCGAACCGCGAACTCTTGCATCAAGCGTAATCGGTACCGCTTTGAGTGCTTTCGAAACCGGGCAATTCGCTTTCGCGTCGTTTGCGATTTTATCAAAATTATCTTTGGTAATTTTCGGCACAGTCGCGATAGTAGTCAGGTGGATCCCGGTTATCGAGAAGCCGCCTTCTGCCGCAAGTACTTCCACTTCGGCATCGGTCTGAAGTGATTCGGGAATAAATCCCGCATTGGTCAGCGCGAACGAGAGCGCCATCGTAAAGCAACCGGCGTGCGCGGCGGCGATGAGTTCTTCCGGGTTCGTTCCCGCTTTACCGTCTTCACTCACAAATCTTGTGGTGAAGGAATACGGTTGATGGTTGAGTGCCCCGCTTTGGGTCGATAATTTTCCATTGCCGGTTTTGCCGTCACCGGTCCACATTGCAGTCGCTTTGCGTTTCATTTTGAATCCTGAGTAGGTAGGGTTAATGCGGTCTTCTTTTTTTACTTACCGCGCTGTCGATAGGTGATACGAAAATGCATACACACAAAAAAAGGCGGACAATTTGTCCGCCTTTTTCGACTGAAAAGTAGTACTACTTCAATAAGGTAATCTTGCGGGTTTGATCCATTCCGTTTGCGGATAAGCGTACGAAATAAACACCACTCGCATGATTCTGGCCGTTGAAGGAAACTGTATGGCGGCCTGCCGTATAGTTGCCATTCGCAAGCTTCGCAACCTGACGTCCTGTGACATCATACACAGCGATTTGAATATTGCGGGTTTTGTCGAGTGAGAATACGATATCCGTAGTCGGGTTGAACGGGTTCGGATAATTTGCTTCCAACTTGAAGTTATTCGGTATGCGATCAGCAACGTTACGTACACCAAAAGTATAATGGTGAGCTAACTCTGACCACATCGGTACGGTATCAGGTAAAAACTCATCGTTACGAAGCGCACTTACCGGAACGCGTTGTACTTTAATCGAGTTATTCGTCCACAACGGTGTGGTACCCGTAATCGGGTTTACTGCAACACCGCCTTCAGTGCGGTATAGGTACGAAATGTACAGCGAATCATTCGTAACGACTTCCTGAGCGCATGCAAACATTTCATTTGCCGCGGAGCCAGTCAATGTCGTTGTGTCGTTGCCCGTATTCGTTAAGTTAGTTGCTTTATACCAATTCACACCGTTATCGGTTGAATGGGTCGCGTAAACATCGCCGCAAGCCATACCGTTATTTGCGACATCGCCGGCATCGTATTGTGTCCAGACACAATACAGGTTACCGGTATTGTCTATAGAGAGACTCGGACGGGACAAAGACAATTGCCATGCTAATTCGATAGAATTTGCATTGTAACCGTAGTTACCCATCGTGAACCAACCGTCGGCTACGCGTGTGAATTGGTCGGGGCTGTCTTCACACCAATGCCACATTTGGCACATACTTGCCCAAATGTACCGCATCGGAGCCGCTTGTGCGGTTGCCGTATCGACTGTACCATCTTCATAGAAACCACGGGTGATGAATACGATATGCAAGCGGTTGTTGTTATCGAAAATCATGCAAGCATCGTTATAGAAACGGGTAGTGTCACCGGCGCATGCAATTGAGTCACCCGCGTAAGGGCCGGTGCCATAAAACGTGGTATCCTGCCAACCTACGAATTGGGTTACGTTGGTCGGTGAATCAAAATTCCAATTCGTGCCGCCATCTTCGGAGATTGCGTAGTAAAGGTCATTGTCATTTTGCGCATAACCGAGTGAATGTGCCCAGCCGCCTAATGTCGGCCAAAGCTTATTCTGTGACCATGCAACTGCTACGCGGTTTGAAGTGCCACCGCGGGAAGTCGCACTGTAGATACCGATTGTCGCGGTTCCGAAACCCGGATCGATAAATGCAGGTGCCGGCGTAAGCTGCGAATGGGTCAAAGTATCCGTCCGTGCATAGAAGAACGGGTGGATGAACGAAGATGTTGTGCGGTTCATTGCGAAAATGTGACCTTGATTCGCTTTGTCAATGACCACAGCAGGCCAAATTCCCGAGTCAGCGGACGTTGCCGTGCTTGGATAACCAATCGGGTGCTCGACATATGCACCTGTCTGATAACCGTCATCTACACCGATAGTTGAAGTGTAGCTGTGGCTGGGAATGCTGGTACCCGGACGGTGTGCGGCTACGACTGCATTGCCGTTCGACAATACATCGATGTCGCAATAACCCGAACCGTAACCAGTGAAGACCGATTGTCCCAACGGGAAAGTCGTGTTACCCCAGCGATGGGCTGTCGGGCTATAAAAATTGTAATACACAGCGCGGTTACCACCGAGCGAGTCACACTTCATCCAGCAAGTATGAATACCACCGGCGGTATCAGTGGCGATTAAACGGTTCGTATTGCCGTTGCTGAAGTAATCGAAATAAGTCGTACCTACGACCGATACGATGCCGATAATGGTATCAAGTTCATCGGTTGCCGGAGGCGTCGGCAAATTCCGTACATAAGCGGGAACTGCAGGAAAATCCATCATCGGTTCTTGCTGTATCCGAGGATCGCTAATCATCGTACGCTTTGCCGGTTGCGGAGTATTCTGATGATACTTCGCACTGGCAACTGCGACCATACCACACGCAAATGCGGTGACGATCATCATGTTCAACCATTTCATTGTGAGCCCTTTCGTATGAATATGAATATGTAGTACTAAAGTACTTCAACCGGTACGGGAAAGCAATGCTTTCACTGCAACCTTTTATTTTTGTGCTGTATCTAATAATACGGATTGTTTTACCGCCGGAATACGGCTGACGCTATAAAGACAAAATACTTCCCTTTACCATACCCATTCGTTGCGATGAAATTTCAATAGCGGTCTCCGACCGGTCTACGCCAAACCAGTTCCTACCCAACTCCGAAGCGGCTTTACACGTTGTACCACTGCCGCAATAAAAATCCGCAACGTTGTCACCGGAAGATGTGCAAGCTAACAAAATCCGTTCGATCAACTGCTGAGGTTTTTGGGTGGGGTAACCGGTACGTTCGTTCGACATCGGATTGAGTGCCGGAATCTCCCATACGTCGCTTGGATTTTTATTGATATCTTCAATGTTTATCCGCGCTCCCCGAGCATTTTTCGCACGTAATAATGACTTTGCCGTACGCGATTCGGGTATTCGTGAAGGATAGAACTTGTACCCGGTTGGTTCTTTTGAGTACCAAAAGATTACATCGTGTTTATTAGCGAAGGAATGTTTACCTGAACCACCAGTATGGTATCGCCAAATTATTTCGTTACGGAAGCATTTCTTCCCGAACACCGAATCACATATAATTTTTATATAATGGGACATCCTTGGGTCACAGTGCAAAAATAAACTGCCAGTCGCTTTCAGTAACTTTTGGCAGTACAGTATGCGGATGGCGATATGGGCAAGAAAGCCAGTTTCTGCCGAAAAAAGCATGGTTTCCTGCAAAACCGCCAAGATTTTTCTCAGACGTTCGTCTTCTACACTGATTTTTTGTAAATAGTCCAAGCCGGTTTTCGTTCGCCAGACATCTTCAAAACCAATTTGGTTGCGGTTTACTGTCGCGGATTGTAGTCGGTGGGTACGTTGTGTAAAAAAAGGCGGGTCGAGGTAAATCAGGTCAAATGGCTCTTTCCGGGTACTTGAAAACAACTGTTTCATCACTTCAAGGTTATCGGCGTGGACGAGGACGTTTCGGAATCGCATTGGATAGTACCGTTTAACGTGAATGGAGATAAAATCCAACTGAATGGGCTTTGAGATCGGTAAAACGGGGAATACCGGTAACAAGCAATTGCCTTTCTGGCATAGCATCGTTCCACGCCTCGATGTAGGCGACAACGACTGACAAATGGCGACTGCAACGTACTTCCAACGGGATGCCCTGAGGTGGGTAATTCACCTTCAACAAACCTGTCTTGACTGCTTTTTCATAAGCGGCGTCATACCCCTCGACCACCATCTCGTTAGTCGTCCTCCCACGCAACCGTCCTTGTGCGACATTTGCGGTTTCGACTAAAATTGGTCGCGTGTCGGTATGGTCCCCAAGTTCACGATGGCTTAATCCCCGTAATTTTTGCGGTGATGGTTCAAAGCTGTATTTCAAATTCTCTTCATCGAGCGCCATCAATGCCGTCGATGCCAAGTCCAGTGATTTTTCATGAGCGACCAGCGCATTGATTACCGGATATTCCAGCGAAGCTTCATGCATATCCACAGTCAAATCGATTTTCTCTTTTCGGATAAGCGTCGTAATCCCCGCGGCAACCCGCTCCGTGTAGAGCCCGGCAGAATCGCCCGGAAAACACCTGTTCAAGTTTCGTAAATCTTTTCCCGACAATAATTGTCCGCTTGGATTGTGGGGGCGAACGTCCGGTGTCGGCCACTGGTCAAGTGGATTTGTCAGTCGCGCACCGAACGGCAAAGTAAGTGTGCCGCCTTCGCCAAGTTGGATCGTGTATGTCGGTGGATGCCCTTCGCCCGGTTCGGTTGCACTGAATGCCGAGTGGTTATCCTGTGGAACAATGAACACTCTTCCTTTTTGTACTTTCGCGTTCGATATCGCAATCAACGCCGAAACAAAAGCCGCTGGTTCGTCGGGATGAGTCCCGCCGATAATCAAAATTGAACCGCTGTTTTCCGGTGTTGCATCGGGACTCGCGATTACAAAAACCCGCGTATCCCCTTCCGTACCCTTCAACCATGGCGCCCATTCCGACAGCCAATGCGGAACCGCTTCTTTCGGAATCGCTATCGGCAGCGGTTTATCCTTCCGTTGCTGGTAAAGTGGATATCCGCCAAGTGCCGCGACAGTGAGTGCGATAAACAGCCAGATGATACCAATTATGCGTTCGTTTTTCCTGCTCATTTTATACCTAACAAACGCAGCAATAATGGAATAAAAACAAGCGCGGCAGTTGCTTTCTCGAATGGAATCTTTTTACGCAATTCATCGCCATCCATCGGTTTGCGCAGTATCGACCACACCAACGCGGCGAAGAGTAAACCGGTGAATCCGTAATAGACATAGTACAGAAGTTGGTACATTAGTGCATCCCCAACAAACCGCCGACAAACTTCGCATTCCACAAAATCAGTAATGCCCAGCCGACACCAACTACTAACCACGGTAGCGCCGGTTTCAATAAGGTGAGATAATTTTTTTCACCGACGATTTCCGCTGCAAAAGTTCCTGCGAGGGCAGTCGGCGGCATCATATCGCCAAGCCCTGCAAACAGCGACAATGCTGCCCCGACCATTATTTCGTTGCCACCACCCAACAATGCCAACAGAATCGGCACACCGAGGACGGTTGCCGAGCCGAATGCGGACAATGCACCGAATAATGGCATCACAACTGCCGCGGCTACCGGCAGTAACGCTTTTGGCATAAGTAACGTTGTAACTACCAAATCGCCGCGTCCACCGATAAGTGCGAGTGCTTGAAGAAATGTGCCAATGCCGACAAGGATAGCCGCAACAGGAAGGGTTGAGCGATATGCGAGTATCGAAGCTTTAGCTATTTGTTTTCCCGATACGAAGGGACGGGTGAGAACGGTGCCCAATAAAAACAGAGCGGGAATCCCCGGATCGTGAATCCATTGCGGTATAATCCGAATCAAAAGCAACAGTGTGACTACGACCAACAACGGGAAAAGTGTAAATATTTTTTTACTGGTGATAGCTTCCGTGTATTGCGATAGGTGTAACGAGCCGTTTTGTTTTTTTGTTTTACGCAATGCGGGGTACGCCATCCCGAAAGCTGTAAGTAACGCCGGCGGAATAGTGAGGAGGAGCAACGGTTTATCGAACCCGATGAACGGAATATCGACGCCGTTCGCAAGCATCATCACCGGAAGGTTAATCGGCGGTGCAATCATTCCGTATATGGCAAGGAGAGCGATTAATGCTCCGGTTTTTCTTTTTTCTACACCGAGGTCGATGAGGAGGGGAGCGGTAAGTGCCCCCGTTGTCAGTACGGCTGAACTCGAGAGGCCCGTCATCATTCCCGGAAGCAGGAGAAATAAAGTTACCGAACAGATAAATGCGACCGGGGATTTCGCCGTTGAACGCAAGAGGATACTGCGTAGGGTTCGTAATGCACCTGCTTCTTCGAGCATCCGTAAAAAGAGGAGCGCGGCGGCGACTATCAACAGCGGGTCTAAGAAGACAAACATCCCCTCGACCAAATCGCGCCACGGTAGCCAATATCCGCCGAGAAGCGTTCCCGCAATGCCGGCAAGAAACAATGCGATACCGCGCGGTAACTTTACTGCGAACGAGAGAACGCAGAATACGGCAATCATGCACAACAATAGCCACATTATACTTTACCCAACTTCAATTTTGCCATACTCTCATTTCATAAATACTATTCGTTGGGTAGAGAGATGATCGCCAATTTTTATTCGCAACCAATACGTGCCGCTCGCTGTTTGTAACGGTCTCCAGTTGAGAGTGCGTGTTCCCGCGTTCATTCGTCCGTTTTGTAAAGTTGCTACCGTTTCGCCTACGACGTTGATGACATCCACTCGTACGTTTGCAGATTGTTTCAACGATAGTTTCAGTGAAGTCTGTCCGTTGAATGGATTCGGGTAGGCGTTTCCAACCGCATAATTTTGTGGAACCGGTTTCGAAGCTTGACGCACACCGGTTACCAGCGAGTCGAGTGGTATCTTGTACATCGAATAGCCATGCGTTCCTGCTACCAAATGACGGTCCGTCGTCAAAATCAAATCGAATACTGCAACCGCCGGTAATCCCGCTGCCGCTATTTCCCAGTTCGCACCAAGATTATTCGATTGATACACACTCACATCGGTTCCGACATACAGGTGAGAGGTATTAAGCGGATCGATTACCAACGCATTGACCGGAATATCGGGTAATCCGGAACCGATATCGCTCCAAGTCGCACCGAAATTCGTTGTTCGGTACACTTGCGCAATCGATTCACCCCACCGGAATCCGCTGAATGTAACATACGCTATCGAGGGGGTATCAATCCCTGCAACGACGCGGGTAACCGAACGTTGCGGCAGTCCCGCGCTCACGTTGTTCCATGTGGTTCCATTGTTCGAAGTGTAGTACACTTTTCCATCATCGGAACCTGTCCAAATAATATTGGAATTTTCCGGTGAGACTGAAATAGTAACAAGACAAGGGTACCGCGAATTAATTTGGTCGCCAGTCAAAGAGGGAGAGATTACATTCCACGAGACACCACCGTCGGTAGAGCGCCATAAGCGGTAGGTACCGTAATACAGGGTATTGTTCCGGTTAGTATCCAGTACAACCGGTGTACACCACGCTCTGCGGTCGAGCGTATCGATGCCGTCCATCGCATATCGCCAATAAAAATTATTCGTGTCAGCGCAAACTTTTGCTAACATTCCGAATTGGTATTCGACATACACGCTGTCGGGATAGCGCGGATCGACATTACAACAGAAACCATCGCCACCGAACAGTTGATACCAATTGCTCGTGCCGCCATCGCGGGTGTAGTTCGTACCGTTATCCTGCGCACCACCTAACAACCGTTCGGGGTTCGATGGGTCAGAATTTATCGCATAAAATTGTGTCAATGGAATCGTTGTTATATGTACCGGATCGGTTGTCGCGTTATTCTGGAAATAGATACCACCGTCGTTACCCCAGACTTGGCGTTGTCCACTCGGGGTAAAACCATGTCCGTGAAAATCGACGTGCACATCGGGATACGTGCCATTCCAGTTGCCAATGTAGTCCCAATTTCGTCCCGCATCGGTACTCATAGCTAATTGAACACCGTCCACATAGACCATATTCGAATCAGTCGGTGAGCAATTGATGTTTCCAAAATACCACGCGAAATTTGAACATAAATCGGTGCTGATATCTACTTGTGTCCATGTCGTACCGTAATTTTCACTGCGCCAGAATGAATTCATGTAAAGTGTCGAATCGGAAACCGAACAGTATAACCGTCCGGCTTTTGCCGGCGATGCGGCAACGCCAATCCGGCACCAGTTGCGGTTCCGCAACGATACCGGTAAAATTTCCGTCCAAGTGGTTCCACCGTTGAATGAACGTTTTAGCGTTGAGCCGCGTCCCCAAAATTGGGAACCATACGGCCCGCGCATCCGCTGCCACATCGCCGCATACACGGTATCCGCACCATGCGGGTCGAGACAGACATCGATACACCCGGTCGAATCATTCGGACCGGTTAAGATACGATTCCAGGTTGCACCGGCATCGGTTGTTTTATACAGGCCGCGTTGTCCATTCGTGCGGAACCGCGAACCTATCGCCGCGACATACACCGTTCCCGCGCGTCGCGGATGGACAGCAATCCTGCCGACATGAGCGCACGAATCAAGACCGCGATGTTGCCACGTCGTACCTGCATTTGTCGACATCCAAATGCCGTCCCCTTCGTATGTGTCGATTGCGGCATTCGCTTCACCCGTTCCCACCCACACTGTGTCCGGTGATGAGGGTGCAAGTGCAATTGCACCGATGGAAAGTCCACCGGCATTACTGAATATTTGCGTCCATTGGGGATTGGTGAATGAACCGTTGCTTTTCCAAATACCACCAAATGCCGCACCGGCATATACCGGATTATTATTCCGAGGGTCGATAGCGATACAGGTGATGCGTCCGCCAACATTGACCGGCCCGGCAAGCTGCCAGGTCGAATTTAGTTCATCGGTTGCCCGTGCTGCTGTTTGCAAAACAGCACTTCGATAGGCACGGTAGTAAGCGGCATCGTCGATATAACTGCGGGGA
>CAZPUW010000030.1:0-13447 GCA_964589795.1 uncultured bacterium | reverse complement strand
GCTCAACGCAGGCGACATCGTGATTACCGACGGTAATCAAGGGCTGACGCAAGGTACATCCATCGCATTGAAAGCAGAATAGAATTCGGTATTGAAGTACGGTTCAGGAAATGGATACAGTGTAGTGTGACAGATTCACTTCACAATCCTAAATATCTATTACCAGCTATCAATAACCCGCTTGGGAAATAATAAAATGACTTTAACTGAAATTGCCATAAAACGTCCCGCTGCAGTAGTGATGTTTTTTGTCGCCATCGGTGTATTGGGAATAATATCTTATCAGCGGTTACCTGTCGATCTCTTACCATCGATGAACTGGCCATGGATATCCATCGTCACGGTTTGGCCCGGTTCCGGTCCGAAGGAAGTCGAGACGCAGGTTTCGAAGCCAATCGAAGATGCTGTCGTATCGCTGAATAAATTGAAACATATTCGAACATTCAACCGCGAAAATGTTTCAGTCGTAATTCTTGAATTCGATATGTCCGCGAATTCCGATATCGCGTTGCAGGAAACACAGCGCATGGTCAACGCTACCCGTGCGAATCTTCCCGACGATGCGAAAGAACCCCAGCTATATAAATCAGACCTCGGAGCGTTGCCAATTTTGCGCATTGCCGCCAGTAGTCCGCTTTCCAATTCGGATTTATTTACCCTCGTTGATCAGAAAATCAGGCCGCGAATCGAACAAATTGAAGGTGTTGGACAGATAAATATTTCCGGTGCGGAACAACGCGAAATACAAATTGCAATCGATCCCGATAAATTAAAAACACACGGTCTGTCGCTGGAAGACGTGAATCGGACGCTTGCTGCGGAAAACATGGATGTTCCTGCCGGTAAAGTGTACGGCAATTCTCAGGATTTTACCGTCCGGTTCGCTGGTAAATTCAAAACGCTGGATGAGATTGAGCGGACACGAATCGCCCTCCCAACCGGTGGTGCTATTTTTCTTCGCGATGTTGCGACCGTGTACGATACGATCAAAGCCGAGCGAACACTCGCCCGTTTGAATAAACAATCCGCCCTTGGTATTCAGGTTGTTAAACAGGCGCAGGCAAATAGCGTTAAAACTTCGGCACTTATACAAGCCGAATTGAAGAAACTTGAGAAAGAGTACAAGGGTCAGGTCAAATTCGATATTGCACAAGACATCACGATTTTCAACAAGAACGCAATCACCGAAGTACAGCGCAATATTATTGAAGCACTGATAACCGTCGCGTTGGTTTTGTTGGTTTTCCTCCACTCCATGCGAAATTCGCTAATCGTATTGGTTGCAATTCCAATCTCGATTATCTCGACATTCATTTCGATGGTCGCATTTGGCTTTTCTATCAACCTGATGACAATGATGGCGCTCGGTATGGTCATCGGTGTATTGGTCGACGATTCGATTGTAGTACTCGAGAACATTCACCGTTGGTTGAAAAAAGGGAATGACCCGGTTTCTGCCGCTATCAATGGTCGTAACGAAATCGGGCTTGCCGCTGTCTCCATAACTTTAGTCGACGTCGTCACCTTCTTACCGGTTGCATTTCTTGGTGGTCTCGTCGGAAACATCTTCCGTGAATTTGCCGGAGTATTCGTTACCGCGGTCTTAATGTCGTTATTGGTATCGTTCACTGTGACACCTCTGCTTGCCAGCCGTCTCAATTCATCCGAAAACGTCGAAGGCGAAAAATGGATGAAGCGGTTTGCTGGTTGGTTCGAAGCGAAGTTTCACGGCTTGGAGGAATTCTATCGCAGCGTTTTGAATTGGGCGCTTAATCATCGGGGCCGTGTTATTCTACTGGTAGCAGGTCTGATGGTACTCTCAATCGCGTTAATACCGCTGGGATACGTCGGTTCTGATTTTATTCCCAAGACCGACCGTGGTGAATTTGCCGTGTTAACTAAAATGCAGCTTGGAACACCACTCGAAGAGAACAACCGAATTATCTCAACCATCGAGGAATATATCCTGAAACAACCTGAAGTTGATCAAGTTTACACTGTGATCGGCGAGCAGGAATCCGGGATGGGGGTTGAAAGCAATCCGCGACTTGCGAATGTCCAAGTGAAACTTAAGCCGAAGAGTCAGCGCAAACGTCCTTCGATAGTAGTAGAAAACGAAATCAGGCGTTTCGCGCAACAGATTCCCGGCATGGAAGTCGAAGTAAATGAAATCGGCCTCTTTGGTTCAGCGGACGATGCCCCAATTCAATACGAAATTCGGGGTCAGGATTTAGATTCGGTCGAAGTTGCCGTACAGCACGCAGTAACGCTTATGCGTCAAACACCCGGTGCCCGCGACGTGAAAACCTCTTACGACCTTGGTTCGCCGGAATTGCAGATTATCGTCGACCGTGAGAAAGCTGCCAACAGTTATCTGACACCCGGTGAAATTGCCGGGGCTTTGCGTGATGCCATCAATGGACTTGAACTAACCCGTTTTCGTACCGGTGATATCGACGTCGATATGCGCTCACTGCTTGTTCCCCGTTACCGGATGGACCCGTCGTTGGTGGGGCAAATCGAAATCAAGAATCACATCGGACAGATGGTTAAGTTGTCTGAAGTCGCAACTATTCAACGGAACAGCGGCCCATCCGGTATCCAGCGCAAGGATCGTGAACGCTACGTTACGGTTTCAGCGAATATTTCCGGACGGCCGCTTAGTGAAGTGCAGGGGAGTTTCGATAAGCAGATGGCGAAATTCAAACCGCCACGTGGCGTATCATTCTTCGCCTTCGGTGATGTCGAGAATATGCGTGAAATGATGACGGATATGATGCAGGCAATCATGCTCTCGATTTTGTTCATTTATATGATTCTGGTGACCTTGTATGAAAGCTACGTGCACCCGTTCACTGTTATGTTCTCGGTGCCGGTGGCATTGATTGGTGCGTTGTTCGGTCTCGCATTGACCGGATATACTCTTTCCATGTTCTCAATGATTGGTATTCTGATTTTGATGGGACTTGTCACCAAAAATGGAATTTTGTTGGTTGACTTTACCATTCAAATGAAGGACAGGGGAGTGAAAACGAAGGAGGCGATTCTTGCCGCTGGCCCACTACGGTTGCGGCCAATCTTGATGACGACCTCAACAATGGTCGTCGGTATGATTCCCCTTGCAATAGCGCTCGGTGAGGGGTCAGATATGCGTTCCGGTATGGGTATCGTGATTATCGGCGGGTTAATCTCTTCATTATTGCTGACGCTTATTCTTGTACCTGTGATGTTCACGTTCCTTGACCGCTTCAGTAAAAAGCATGTCACGGAAGCAGTTACTAATAAAGTAACCGCGCAGGAAACCGACCTTGGTTTTAGCTCGAATGTAGTTCCCGTCCATCCACAAAGCTGACGCGAATAACATAATATTAGAAAGGCGCGACTGGTAAGTCGCGCCTTTTTTCATTTCACCAATTGGATATGTGCCAGATGGTGCCTTCCATGCCACGCATACATACCCGTTAAATAATCGAGACGTATTGAACGGTCTAACTCGGGATGATAAAACGTTCGCGTAAAATCCTCATCGTTCATCGAACGAAATAGTATCGCCCACCTTGTATGCAATCCTTCTAACATATTGACTGATGGTTCAACCGGTGCGGTTCGTGCATCGAACAAGTCGCCCCACTTTTTCTCGATATACGGTTTTACCGTTGGGTTATCCTCCGTGAGTGCGAGCCGGGTACGGATATATGCATTCATGTGGCTATCCGGGAGATGGTGTACTACTTGCCGTGCCGTCCAACCCCCTTCGCGGTATGATGTATCGAGTTGTGCTTCACTCATACCACTCACAGCGCTTCGAATTTGCGATGGCAACGCTTCTATTTCATCTATCCACTTGGCAATAATAGTTGGCGTAAATTCACTTGGGACGTTATACGTCCCTATCGGATATCGGTGATCCATTTTATACTCCTGATAACTCTTAGTAATACGAGTTCGATTGAAAAAGAAAAAGGCGGACAACTCCGCCTTATTACCGTTCTATTCTGCAAGTTGTCGTAGTAAATCCAACAGTTTTTCTCGGATATCGTCCCTTACTTCGCGAAATACTGGTAGAGCAATATCATCCGGTTCGTCGGTGTAGGGTGCCGGATCGGTAAACCCAAGATGAATTTGCTTTACCGGCTTGAGAAATACCGGACAACTCTCTTTCGCATGGTCACACACGGTAATCACCAAATCGAGGTCATCTCGACTCAAAAATTCTGTTACCGATTTAGAGCGGTAGCTACTGATATCGATTCCAATTTCATTCATTACCTGAATCGCACATGGATTTACCCGCGTCGGTTCTACTCCCGCAGAAAACGCTTCCCATGTATCGCAAAGGTATTTATTGATGAGCGCTTCCGCCATGATACTACGGCACGAATTGCCTGTACAAAGAACGAGAACTTTTTTTCTCATGCTGCTACCTCGTTCGAATAATATTTGCGTTGAATCCATAATGCCGCGTTTACCAACAATATCATTACCGGTACTTCAATTAGCGGTCCAATGACCGCAGCGAACGCCGCACCCGAATGAATGCCGAACACTGCCACCGCCACTGCTATCGCAAGTTCAAAGTTATTTGATGCTGCGGTAAACGAAAGCGTGCAACTCTTCGAGTAGTCCGCACCCGCTTTTTTACTCATTGCAAATGAAATGAAGAACATAACCGTGAAGTATATGATAAGCGGAATTGCAATACGCACTACATCGAATGGCAACGAAAGTATTTTATCTCCCTTCAAAGAGAACATAACCAATATGGTAAAGAGCAGTGCAATCAACGTTATCGGGCTGATTTTGGGAATAAAAACCCGGTGATACCATTCTTGGCTCTTCAAGTGTATTAGTGCATACCGGGTCAGGAAGCCGGCAATAAACGGAATACCCAAATAGATAAATACACTTTTTGCTATTTCACTAATGGTGATGTGCACTTCGTATCCGCTCATGCCAAAATGTTGCGGTAGTACGGTTATGAAAAAGTATGCATACACCGAGTAAAACAAAACCTGAAAAATCGAATTAAACGCGACCAATCCAGCCGCGTATTCCGCATTCCCTTTGGCCAGATCGTTCCACACGATTACCATTGCGATACAACGCGCCAAACCAATCAGGATTAGTCCCGTCATGTATTCAGGATAGTCGTGTAAAAATAGGATCGCTAACCCGAACATAAGAATTGGCCCGATAATCCAATTCTGAACCAACGACAACAACAGTACCCGCCAGTTGCGAAACACTGCACCCAATTCCTCGTACCGCACTTTCGCGAGCGGTGGGTACATCATTAATATTAAACCGATGGCAATCGGTATCGAGGTAGTTCCCACTGAAAATGCGGTAATCGCCTGCGGTATCGAAGGAAGAATCACCCCTAGTCCAATACCGACCGCCATCGCCAGAAATATCCAGAGTGTCAGGTAACGGTCGAGAAAAGATAATTTTTTCTCTGAACTCACTTATAAGCTTCCACGATACAACTCACAACTTGGAACCCTTCACCACCACCCCAATCATATGGTTTTTCGAGTAGGATTTTTACATCTTTCATCCCGGCATTCGTAATAAACGCGAGATACTCTTCCACGGTTGGTGCGCCTGCGATACATCCCGCCCACGCTTCGATATCATGCCGCACCACATCCGGCAATACACCACGTACCATCATATCCGACACAACCATTCTTCCGCCGGGTTTTAACACCCGAGCAATTTCCGAGAACGCTTTCGGTTTATTCGGAACGAGATTGAGCACGCAATTCGAAATCACAACGTCGATACATGTATCGTATACCGGTAGTGATTCGATTTCACCCAAGCGAAACTCGACATTATCGATTCCCAATTTCAATTTGTTTTTTCGGGATTGGACAATCATGTCTTTTGTCATATCCACACCGATTACGAAACCGGTTGGGCCTACATCCCGCGCCACGAGAAAGCAATCAACCCCCGCGCCGCTCCCCAAATCGAGTACACGCTCACCCGGCTTGAATTTCGAGTAGTGTGTAGGAACACCACACCCTAATCCCAAATCCGCCCCTTCGGGTAGTGCCGCCCGTTCTTCGGCAGTGTAACTTTCGACCATCGTATCCGATGTTTGACCTTCCTTCAGTAAGAATGCAATCGCTTCCGCCGATTCCGCCACTGGCCCGCCACAACATGATTTTCCGGCTTTTACATTTTCCGTTCCAACGGGTGAACAACATGAGGTTTTTCCTGCTGACCGTGCGACTGCACCATACCGTTCCCGGACTTTTTCCTTAATTTCCTCTTCGTTCATTTCACTGTTTCCTTTCGCAATTTCACGAATTTCGTTTCTGGAATGCAACATTCGCCGCTGCTTTCCATTTTGTTGACTTCCTTTGCTGCTTGCTTTATCGCTATCGGCAAAACCGCATGCCACTCCTCTTTCCATCGCTCGGGTGACAAACTGTAATGCATCCACGTCCCAACCCTACGCGAGTTCACTACACCCGCCGTCCGCAAAGTCGTCAGGTGACGGCTGACGGTGCTCTGTTGCAATCCAAGCGGGCCGTATAATTCACACACGCATCGTTCTCCTTTCGATAGCATACCAAGTAGTTGCAATCGAACCGGTTCAGAAAGAAGCGTAAAGAGTTGAACTAAATTTTCCATATTTCATCCATTCTTATATGCGGATATACGAATATAACTCATAATGTCAATCTTTCCAAATAAAAAGACCCGGCATATTCGCCGGGCCTTAATCAAAAGCTGCGTGACTCTTATTTAAGTAAGTACATCTTCCGCATCGAACTACCACTCGGTGTCTTCAGCGAAACGAAATATAATCCACTCGGCATCTTTAATCCGTTGAATTGAACCGTGTGGATACCGGTAGATTGAGTTTCATTAACCAATGTCGAAATCTCGCGCCCGAGAATATCAAACACCGAGATCCTTACGAATCCGTCCGCTTCTAATTTATATGAAATTGAAGTAGTGGGATTGAATGGATTCGGTGCGATGAGCATCGTATTCTGTGGTAAGTTCGTACGAACCATATCGGTCGCCGCACTACCATTTGCACCGGGAGCAACATGCGCGACAATTGAAAAATTCTCGTGCGATGTAGCGCTGATGTCAGTATTATAACTTATCGCTCGAACCCGTACCCGGCACGTCGAGCTTGTCGGTCCGGTAACCACCCAATTCAAACTGTGATGTTCGGCGGATAACGTCCCCAACGTACTCCATTCGCCGGTCGGATAGTGACGATTGAGTTGAACGACTAATGTTCCAACGACACCGGTTGAATTCCAATTAATTTCTTGGCGACTTCCAATGCTCCAGCCTTCGCCGCCATTCGGTTGAGTTAACGTTATCGATAAATGAGCTGGTGCTTCCGATATTCTGAAATTGTCATGCGAAATTGCAGTTAGGATTCCAGCCGCTATGCTAATCCGGCAATGTTCGCTCGCCGCTCCGGTGACTGTCCATGAGAATCCATCGGATGGTAAAGTTGCCGTTCCGATTGTCGTCCACGAACTGTCGTTGGGAAAGTTTCGATTTATTCGAATTGTAACTGTACCGGTTAATTGAGTCGCTTGCCAAGTAATGCGTTGAACCGTTCCGATTACCCAATTTTCTCCACCGGTTGGTGCGATAACCACCAAACCAGCATGTTCATTGGACGTAATGGTAAAGTTCGCGAAAGAACTTGCAGATATAGTCGCATTATTAACAGTAGTAACTACACGGATGCGATTATGGTTTCCGGCAGGGCCGGTAACAGTCCACGAATAAACAGAGGTTGGTGCGGTTACTTGGCCCAATGTTGTCCACCCGGTATCGGAGGGCGCATTGCGGTTGAGTTGAACGGTTAACGTTCCAGTGATATTTATCGCTACCCACGAGATATTGTGAGTCGAACCAACTTCCCATGTCTCACCGCCTATTGGCGCGGTAACAATAATCGAATGCTCTAAATTAGCTGCGATTGCAAATGCCTGAGAAGCATAGCTAATTCCGTTGGCACCAACGATTCGGATGCGGCAAGCCGCAGACGCCGGCCCGGTAACAGTCCATGTAAATCCATCGCTCGGGAGATTCGCCGTTCCGATTGAAGTCCAACCAGAGTCAGAGAGCGTTCGATTCAACTGAACAGTAACAGTGCCGGTTAAATTTATCGCTAACCAAGTGATTCGCTGTTGCGAACCTATCTGCCAAATCTCACCACCGTGAGGATAGATAAGTGTTAAATGAGGCGCGACTACAGTATCGGTAATGGAAAAATTACTTGATGATAAGCCGCCGATAAGCGTACTCGAGTTAACGACACGAATACGTGAGGTATGGGATGCGGGGCCGGTTACTAACCAGGAAAAGCCGTCATTCTGTGTAGTTGCTTGGCCAATGGTTGTCCAACCGCTGTCCGAAGGGAAATTCCGGTTTAACTGAATCAGTAAACTACCGGTTGTATTGTTTGACGCCCATTGAATGCGTTGTGTAGAGCCAATTGCCCATGATTCACCACCGATAGGTGATCGCATAGTAATCGGTTGTGAAAACGCAAGAATCGGTACAATTGTAAACAGGAGTGAAAGCAATAACCACACGAGTGATTTCAAGCGAACCATATCATACTCCATCAAAGCTTCTCAAAGTCAGCACAATCCAATAGTGTGCATGGATAACCTATATTTATTGTACGGTAAAAGTCACTAAAAGTCAACGATAATAATACTTTTATCGTTAAAATGTGACTTTTTTAGCTCAGTTTTCGCAAAACGACAACTATTCTAAAACTGACCAGTGTGCAGGTATGAACAAAACACTAAAGTTATGAGTATATCTTCCTCCCGGAGACATCCTTCACCGCGAAAGTAACTTGCTAACTACAAATCGGTTAAGCGCTTGACGGTATCAACCAATGGTTGCGTGTCAGCAGATTTAACGACGTATGCGTCAGCGGACCAGGTTAGAAAATTATCCTTGTATGAAGAATATGCGGTGTTAAGAACGATTGGGCATCGCTTCCCGCCTGCAAGTATCCTTTGCATCCCCTCTATGCCATCCATACCCGGCATCCTGATATCGAGGATGATACAGGAATATGCTTTTGCTGCCGCTTCTGTTACTGCTTCCTGTGCCGACGCCACAACTACCGGTTCGAACCCGGCCTTACGAAATGCCCGTTCATATAACATCCGTAACGATGCTTCGTCTTCAGCGACTAAAACTGTCTTCATGAGAACCCTCCTCCCCACCCGGTAGGGGAAACGTCAATCGGAACATTGCACCCGGCCCGTCAATCGATATTCGCGATAACCGGCCACCGTGCTGTTGCATTATCTGACGGCTGACCGAAAGACCAATCCCGGAACCGGAGGCCTTGGTAGTGAAAAATGGATCAAATATTTTTTCTCCAATTTCTTGCGGCACCCCTTTGCCGTAATCCCGAATATCAAGATGAATCGAATCAGCATCGCGTTTGGTTGTAATCACAATTACACCACCACCCGGCATCGCATAAACTGCGTTCTTCAAAATATTGTACAGGACTTGTCCAATTTGGTCGGTATCCATCCTAACCCATTCCGCATCGGGATCGAAATAGGTCTGTACATAATATTGCTCCGGATCGAGTTCCCCCGCCATCATTTTTAGCGTCAAATGAACTTTTTCCGAAAGTGACGTTAAAACAAAGAGTGACTTCCAAGGCCTCGTAAAATCAAGCGATTCAGTTACTATTCGCTCTAAATGATGGATTTCTTCGATAATAACCGACAAATGCTGTTGGGAAACATGACTCGGTTCCAAATCTTCCTTAGCTGCCCTCGCCAAACCACCGATTGCGGCCAGTGGATTCCTTATCTCGTGCGCGACGGTCGCCACGATTTCTCCGATTGCGATTAACCTTTCGTTACGAATCATCCGGTCGCGATTTTCCCGCATTTCCGCATTTAACGCCCGCAATTCTTTCAACCGTTGCTCTAATTGCTTGTACCACCTCGCATCCAATATCGCCGTTCCAGCCATATCGGCGAAGCGTTCCAATTGTTCGAGTTGTTGCATTTCGATGGGGCGGCGAGTGATCGCGTTATCAACTAATAACACCCCCTCCACCCGTTCTTTCGAGATAAGTGGAACGATGGCACATTCCGCGATATCAAGTTCATGCCAGATTAAATCGTGTTCCATCTCGGAACGCCGGAGTATCATCGGCTTTTGTTCGACAACCGCCTTTGGTATCATCGAATTGTTTTCTTTCAATGAAATCCGTAAGCGATTCGCCATTTCATTTACTGCGCGGTCGGAACCGATATGCTCGCGCCAATCGCCGAACAGTTCCTGCAGCGTCAGATTTTTCTGGCTTAGTTCACTCCAGATTTTTCCTGCTTCATCGCCGCTGCCCGGCCCAATCGCAAGTGCTCCGGTCAATTCCGCCGTTTCCGGATCCAATAAAAGGAAAAATCCCCGGTTGAATCCGATACCCATATCGGAAGTCACCGCGATTAAAATTAAGTAGAGGACTTCATTCAAATCCTTTGCCGAGTGTAGCGCACGGCTTACTTCACCAAGCATCTGCAGTTCCGACAACTGCCGTACTGACTGTTGTTCCAATTCGATGCGTTTACTCACATTCCGGCAAATTAACATCACATGCGGCCCATCAAACACACCTGCGATGCGTTCCGTGAGCATCTCCAAAGTTTTCGGTGTACCATCTCGCGAAGTCGTTGTCTGTAACAACCGCCGCGCGATACCATCTTGGAGAGTCTGTTCGACAATGCATTCCTGCGGCCCTTCACAGATGGATGAACAAAGAGTGTGGTAACTTGTATTTAATAATGACGATTGTGGTACTTCGAGAAGCTCAGCGAGCGCATGATTGCAAAGTATTAGACGGCACGATTCATTGAACAGTGCCAGCCCTTGTGGTAGTCCTTCGAGTACGGAGTGATAGAAATCGGTGAGGCGTTCAACAGTAGCGGCTTCATCATCAGCCGAAACCAACGAGTCCCACCTTTCAACTGCTACCTGTATTGCCGCAATCCATTCTTCATCATTTGCTGAGGGCGATATATATACAAATGTTGCTCTGTTGTGTCTTTTTGTATTTTGTTCTTCTTCTAAATTTGTTTCTTCTTTTTTATTTCCTGTTCCCTTTCCCCAGTCCCCTGCAATTAGCAAAGTGGAACCCGGCACCAGATGTATCGCCTGTTCGAAAAATTCACTACTGAAATTCGCAACATCGTCCGCAAATATGACAATCGGATAATGCCGTATCAGTAGTTCCTGCAACACCAGCGTTGGATCCGGCACGACCGGTTCGATTACAATTCTATGGTTTTCAATACGAGCAGTAATTCTCTGCCAGCGTGCCGCATCGTTGGTGATCGCAAGAAGATGTGTGTGAGGTGAGCTCATGGGAATTTTTGTATTTGTTATTTTGCACAGATTTTATTCAATTATTTATTCTTCACTCGCCATTCGCCGTTCCGGATCGGTTGCAGTTACGACAACAATCCCTTCCGGTGTGATGGTAAACCGTTTTGCATCCGCTACCGGGTCGTATCCGATTTCATCCCCTTGTGCAATCGAAACACCCCCTTCAACAATCGCACGCCGGATTTTTGCATGTCGTCCGACATCCGCAAATGGCAACAAAATGCATTCATTAATCGTTGCCCATGAATGCACAAAACAACCATACGACAACACGCTCCGCCGCACCGTTGCACCACTGACAATGACTCCCGGTGCCAGCAGTGAATCGACTGCCAATCCCCTCCGACCGTCGTCGTCAAATACTGTCTTTGCTGGTGGCAAGTCCTGCCGGTGCCCTGTACGTATCCGCCATTGTGAGTCATACAAATTGAACAACGGATCGACAGCAACTAAATCCATATTCGAAGCATAATATTGATCCAACGAACCAATATCGCGCCAGTACAATTCCGATTTTTTATTTTCATCACGGAACGGGTAACCATACACCCGGTATCCATTCGAAATCATCCACGGTATCACATCTTTACCAAAATCGTGCGACGAATTCTTATTCTGCATATCGGAAACAAGGCACCGTACCAACTCCGCCGTTCGGAAACAGTACACCCCCATCGACACCCATGCCCGTGTTGGGTCATCCGGTACTGAAAACGGATGTTCCGGTTTTTCGGAAAATGCCGTTATACGGTCATGGCTATCAATCGCAAGCACGCCGAAATTTGCCGCCGTCTCTATTGGTACGGGCAACACCGCAACCGTCAGGTCAGCGCCGTTCCGTTCGTGCGCATCGACGAATAACCGGTAATCCATTTTATAGATATGGTCGCCGCTCAGTATCAATACCCGTTCCGGACGCTCTTCCTCCAATAGAAACAAATTCTGATAAATCGCATCGGCTGTCCCTGCGTACCACCGGTCAACTAACCGTCCCTGCGGTGGTACCAACTCGACATACATCCCATGCTCGCGCCCGAACCCGCTCCACGATTCCCGCACATGCCGGTCAAGTGTTAACGATGAGTATTGAGTCAATAGATGCGCGCGCTTCACGCCGCTATTCAGGCAATTGGAAAGGGTAAAGTCGATGACGCGGTAGAGCCCGCCAAATGGTACTGCCGGTTTCGCCCGCGTTTTCGTGAGCGGATAGAGCCGCTCTCCGCGACCGCCGGCAAGAATGAGAGTTGTAGTTTGATCGAACATGGAACACCATAAACGTGGTATCGGTTGGATAATAAGAGACGATAATAATTGAGTATACTCGAAAGGGGGGATAAGAGCAATAGGGTAGCGTTGGTTCGTTATTTATTTACTTACTATCGGTATCCACTTCCTGACTGAATTAATTAGGTACTTTTCGTTCGCATTTTGCCATTCTTCATGAGAAATCACCTTCTCCGTTATTTCCTTTTTATCAACCAATTCATCCCGGTATGTTCCCGCCAATAATCCACAATCTATAGGAGGTGTCACCCACTCATCGTTAATCTTCACAACGACATTCGCCCGCGTAGATTCAGTGATTTCTCCCCGCTCATTCCACAAAATTACGTCATCGCAATCAGGAAACTCATTTTTTATTCGGTCGTATCCAAGACGAAAAGTCGTTTTGTGGTATAAAAACCGGTTGCTCGAATCAATCTGTGCTTTCGCCATCTTTACCTGCCACGGTCGATTCGGGTCTTGTTCCTCAAATGCTCTTTGTTCAATCGCTACTTCACCATTGCGATGCAATATCAATTTTACAATTCGTGACTCGTTCTCAATGTGTGTAGAAAACCGTTTTAATTCCGATTCAATTTTCGTACGGTCAAATCTAAATCCAAAATAATTCACAGAATTTTCGAGTCGCTTCAAGTGTCGTTCGAGTAGAAAATAACCATCTTTACGATTCCAAAACATCGTTTCGAAAAGCTGAAATTGTGGTTGTTGTGTCGTCAATATCGCGGCTTTAGTCAAATCT
>CAZPUW010000029.1:0-13581 GCA_964589795.1 uncultured bacterium | reverse complement strand
ACTCCATACAGAGTTAGATAACCAAGTCTGCTGTTTTGGCGGTTCCAATCAACTCCTCCATTCGTTGTATGTATTATCATGTTCCCACCTCCGACAGTTCTATTTTTTCGGAGAAGTTCGTACCCTACCACCCAACCGTAATTGTCGTCCGGAAACGAAATTTGTTCAGAATACATATCACTGTTTCGAATTTGCGACTTCCAGGATAGTCCACCATCGGTAGTATGAAGGATATTTCCACCACCTACCGTCCAACCTTTCCTGGTGTCGGTAAATACGACATTCTTTATCGCATCCCGCATCGGGAATATGTCAATATTCCAAGTAATTCCGCCATCGCGCGTGCGATAGACAATCCCATTACTGGCAATAACCCAGCCATTGTTCAGGTCTCTGAACGCAATGTCGGTCAACCCAAAGCCGGACATGTAAAAATCACGATACGGAGGTATCGTATCATGGAGTTGTTTGTCTTCATCGAGGAAACAATTCCGTATCCACGATGCACCACCATCGGAAGTACGATAGATATAGTTAAAACTTCCCCGATTGGTTGTGGTCGCACTGCTTAACATCCACCCATTTTTCGGATCGAGAAATGAAATACAGGTAAGTGTTTTGGCGGAGTCAATGATTTGACTTTTCCACGTTTCACCGGAATTCGTTGAATGGAGAAGGATTCCGTTCGTACAAGTAATCCACGCACTTTTAGCACTGCTGAATGCCATACCCGTCAGCATTTGCGTAACACCGGAATTTTGTTCATTCCAAGTGGTACCACCATCCGTTGTGTGCAATATTAAACCGGGATAAATTTCACGCGAGTTAATTCCGATACGCGAGTTACCGCCAATTATCCAACCCTCATTTTTATTGATAAACTCCATGTCGTTGTATTTGTTTCGGTCATATCTATCGTTATTCGATTCTTGCCGTTGGAATTTCCAAAGGGAGCCACCATTGGTCGTGTGAATTACCGTACCAACGGCGTCGATAGCCCAGCCGTTATTCTTATCGACAAACTTGACACATACATATTGATAAGGTGTAATCGGTGGCTGTTCGATCCAGGTAATTCCTCCATCGTTAGTTTGGAGTATCAATCCCTCATTTCCTACCGCCCAGCCGTTATTGGAATTAACAAATGAGATTCCCGAGATGAATTCATCTGTTCCGGTGTTTTGAACAACCCAATTTTCTCCGCCATTCGTTGTAACTACCACCGCACCGTGGTTACCTATCAGCCAACCGGTTTTAGGATTCGCAAACTGAATGGATCTGAGACCGCTAAACTGCGGTCTGGGATTTTGAAGTACCCATTCCTGTGAATATGAAATTCCCTGAAGAAAGGTGCAATAAAGAAAGGCAATGCTTACTAAATGTGTAAGTTGTAGTTTCATCGTTGAATCTTTCAAAATAATAGTGCTGTTGGGTTTACTTTGGTGAGATTGGAGAGTATTTGAAAATCAATCCATTTTCACCCACCGCCCAGCCGTGGTTTGCATCCACAAAAAAGATTTTACGTAGGAGGTAATCCGCGACCGAAAACTCAGTCTTCCATGTGGCACCGCCATCGGTAGTATGAACAATACTACTGATTTCACCGATTTTTCCCCAACCGTTTTTCCGGTCAACAAATTGAAATTGAGAAATTGACCGATTCAATCCAGTATTCTGTTGCTGCCAATTGAGTCCTCCATCGGTGGTATGAAGAACTTTTCCTTTATCACACCCTATCCAACCGGTGCTATCGTCTACGAAATAAATCGAAGTCATCTTGCGTATGGAATCTGTCTGTGTAGTACTCCAATCATGTCCATCATTTGTAGAGTGAACCATAACCGCCTTGTATATCATTTGATCCTCAGAATACGAAGATGCTCGGCTCGGTGGAAAATCCCGAAAGAAACCTACAAACAATACATCGTTGTTACTGCGAATGCTGATGTCAGTTAAATAAGTTTTTTGCGGCGTATAATATTTAATGTTCCAGCTCACTCCTCCATCGGTTGTTTTATATATTGTACCCGATTCGTCAAAACTCCAACCTATTAACTGAGTAACAAATGCGATTTTATTCAAAGCCAGTTTTGTTACCGTTTTTTCTTGTTGGACCCAAGTTTCCCCTCCGTCACTTGTTCGGATAATTGTACCATCGTGTTTGGAAATCCAACCATTCTGTTTGTCCAAAAAGCTGAGATTGTTGGCATTAGAATAATCACCGTAACTTTTTAGATGCCAAGTCAATCCACCGTCTGTTGTATGCATAATTGCACCGGTGCCATCGCTCGTAACTAAAAATCCATGCAATGAATCCGTGAAAGAGATACCTGTAATTGTTCCCGCCGGAGAATAGACTCCATTTTTCCAATCCGTTCCACTGTTGGTGGTTTTATAGAGGTTACCGCTTTCACCCAATATCCAACCATTGCTCGAATCAAAGAATTGATATTGAACGATGCGGTCTTGTGCTACCTTCCTTGGCGGCAAACCCGCGCTAAATATTTCATTATTCCACGTTACTCCGCAATCTGTGGTGTGAATCCATTCATCACCATTAGTCGTCCATCCGTTATCGTTATCCGAAAAGAATATTGTCGACAATGGTTGTTTCATTCCTAAGAAATGACTTCGCCAATTTCTTCCACCATCGGTTGTGTGAAGCGTTAATCCCGAATCACCAACCACCCAACCGTTGTTCAGATCGTTGAATTTGACGGAAAGTAACGATTTTCTTGAATCGCTCAGTTGTTCGTACCAAGTAATCCCACCATCAGTCGTGCGAACAATAGTTTTTGAAGTATTTCGCCAACTATTCCCACCTCGAATCGCCCAGCCGACTTTTGCAGTCACAAAACTGAAACTTGCAAAACCGACCGGTATATCCGCTTCACCGGATTTAGGCACAACTACTGTTTTCCATAATTCACCGTTGTTTGTAGTATGTAACAACGAGCCGTAGGAATCGAGCGCCCACCCGTTCATTTTATCTTTAAAAAAAATACACTGGTAATCATTGGGTGTGATACTCATTTGGTAATCCCAGTTTGCACCCCCATCGGAAGTCCTAAGAAGCATGCTTTCTCCACCCGCAACCCAGCCGTAATTGTTGTCGATAAAAGAAACACTATTTAACTGAGCGCTGGTTCCGCTTTCTTGCCGTAGCCAGTTATTACCTCCATCGGTTGTATGGAATATTTTACCCGATGAGCCAACCGCCCAACCTGTAGTTGTATTTACAAATTGGAAGGCATGAATAACCACGCGTTGATTTATCTGTGTCCAGGTTTGAGCAAATATCTGTTGCGGGAGAAACAATAAGGAAATATATAATAAGGCATGGAAAGCAGATTGAATCGTCTTCATTTGTTCCCTTTCGGTATGCAGGGCAAGTCGGGTATCGTTGTTGTCTTGTTAAGATAGTCAATAATTCTTTATACCTAAACCTCCGTTTATCCTTGAGGGGTAGTGAGTAATGTGTGAGACAAACGCAAATTTAAGCAGTACCGGTATAAACGTCTGATTTTTACTTCCCCAAATATTTACCCGATTGAATCGGTATGTCTCCGGTCAGGTGATGATGAATAGGATCTTAATATTCCATGGGAAATTTCTAAGGGTAGTCAAGAAGCGGCAAGAGGTAGCGCCGATGTGCATGAAGTCAACCTATCGCGTTGAAGATTACGTTAGGATTGGTCGTTACTTGTTTTGACTTAAAACATATATCCGAACCTGAAATTATAAAGCAGATTCTTGGTTTCCGTGCCATGCACAGTGAATTGGATCGGCCCGGCAACAGTTATCCATCCCGCTGTTAGGCCCATTCCTGTTACGTAACGGCTTGGTTTGAAGTTCCATTCCCACTTATCGTATACATTTCCAACATTTGCCCGCAACAAGAGAAGCTTCTTCGTCCAAGGTTCCCACTGCAAACCAGCGCGGAGTATTTGTTTGCTATTTCCATATTTTTCCTGAAAACCGTATCCGAGAAAATCATCAATACCACCGAACCAATAAACAGAACTTACCGGTAAATCGGAACCGATATTATCTGCAAACGTAAATCCACCGGATACCGTCCAAGTTTTCGAAAGAGGTATGTAGCTCGCACCTTCCGTACTAATCGTTCGAAAATCCCGTCGACTTCCAAGCTTGCGTTCGGCAAGCCGCCCTAAACCGGTAAACTTTACACCGCTGGTTGGAAAATCGATTCGATCTAACGTCTCAAGTTGAATTGATGCATTGTAGGCATAAAAATTCTCGGTGATACTTGGCGTATAATTCGAATCAGATGTAAGCACACTTGACGTATTGTAATTCCAGTCAAACCCGCCACCTGCGACAAATGCTGTTGAGTATACCGTTCCGACAAACAGTCCCGCTTTTGTTGTATGGAGCCGCTGAATTGAGGTTCCCTGCGTCAGCGAAGTAAATAGCGCATCATATCGCTCATGATCGAACAGAAGCCGAATTCCGATTCGAGGTTTCAGGTTCGTTGTAACTAAATGGGATAGGATGTAGTGCTCTTCGCTGCCCAAAATCACATCGAAAGTGGTTAGTGTACCGCGGTAAAGAAGATTCCGCATTGTCGTGTTTAAAATCGCTGCGGCTTTTTGATCACTATCGTAATGGAAACCAAACCTAAGTAAATCACTTTCTTTTTCGACTATGATTATTTCCATCGTGTTGACGTCATCATTTCCCCGCAACCGATAACTTACCCGTTCATAAAATCCCGAACTGTAAATATTATTGATTGACTCTTCCAAGTCATGCGCTGTGACAACTGCGGGTGTTTTAAAATCAATACGGGATTTTACTAAAACTGCTGTGGTACGGTGCAACCCTTCAATTTTTATTCCATCAACTTTAACAGTTTTGGATGGCCCGAACAGAATCCGTTTCGGAGGATTACTTGCCGCTACCTTTTGCGCTAATTTCTTTAATTGGGGAAATACTTTTCGGGCGGCTTCCTCTCCCCGTTGAATAGCCAATCCCGCATTGCTGAAATCAAGCATTGGAATGTCTGAAATGTCCGGTTCGATTAAGATATCGCACAATTTCCGTTGCTTTTCTGAAGAAGTGACGTCGTTATAGTTGAAGCTTTGCGCGATGATGTCGATTACGCTTTTTAATTGTTTCGAATCAACTTTAGCCCCTCCCACATCTACACCAATGATGAAAGTCGCACCGAGTTCACGCGCATCCTGAACAGGAAAGTTGCGGGCGATACTTCCGTCGACGAGTAACTGATCACCGATACGTACAGCGGTGAATACACCGGGTATCGCCATACTTGCCCGCATAGCTTCCGGTAGAAACCCTTTATTTAGAACAACTACATTTCCGGCGCATAAGTCTGTTGCAATACAGGCAAACTTTCTTGGGAACTTTGTAAAGTCACTATCGTCATGAACGTGCCATGTCATTCGATTCAACATGTTTCCGATTTTTTGTCCGGTAATAAATCCGGAAGGTAGTGCGACGCCGCTGCTATCAAACGGCAAGGAAATCTGATAACGTTCATCAAATTGTTTCAATTCCATTTCTAATTCACGGCGGCCCGGTGAATCATCCATCAAATCAGACCAGTCGGTGTAAACTGCAAGCGATTCGATTTCCGCCGCGGAGTAACCGATTGCATATAAACCTCCTATCATTGCACCCATGCTGGTTCCCGTCACCACGTCGGCATCGATGCCGGCTTCTTCGAGCACTTTTAGAACGCCGATTTCTGCGAATCCTTTCGCTCCGCCGCCGCTTAGGGTTAAACCAATTATCGGTCGATTGTTTTGATTATCCGGCACTCCGGTCGAATCGGCGTGCGCTTCGTTAACATTCAAAGTAACAATGATTGCTAACAGAGGTAAGATGAAGAGGAATAGTTTCATGCGTATATATGTTGTACGAGACCTCATTCGATGCGGCGATTGCTATTCTTTTTGTCGTTTGAACATGTCGGAAAAATTTGGCGATACGGTTTTTCACTACTCCAATTCTCATTCCGGCTACCTTCCAACCTGCAATTTTGCCGTACAAATCAGGAAAAAGTATGTACAAAACATTCAAGTATCCATCCGGTGTTTGTTTTATCGACACTGTCAATAATGGTCGGCATTGTAAGCACAGGGCGAATGAACGATTTTGAAACGGCATGAAATAATCACATATATTTTCTTAACTACGATGATTCTTTTATCGCAGGAGGCATTTGCGAAGAAAAAAAGCCATCCGCCCTCTCCACCGCCGGTAAAAATCCATATCGACAAAATCATCATCACAGGTACAGAAGAGACAAAATCTGAAATCATACTTCGCGAGCTACCTTTTCAAGCCAACCAAGATATTGATGCAGGTATGATCGAGGAGGCGCAGCATCGTCTAACAAACCTTAACTTATTTAACCGGGTCGATGTATTTACAATGCAACTACCAGATTCAGCGGATCAGGGGAATCGAGTTGGGTTGGTTATCGCGGCAACTGAACGGTTCTATATACTACCATTGCCGTACGGGAATTGGATTGGCCCGGACCCTAAGGACTACGAATATGGATTTCGGTATTTACAGGATAACTACCGGGGAATGAACCGGACGGTGTTCGGATCGGTATGGGGAGGAGTCAGCAAAGGATTTGTATTGTCATACTACGATCCCTGGCTGGTTGGGACGAATGGTTACGGTTATGGTGGACAAATTGGTTACTCAACGTGGTTGGAATCAGTTGCCGGTGCGACTGGTACATATAAACGGGAGCGCTTTAACGCAGTAGGAAGCATCTCTAAGCGATATTCTCCCACCCTATTCTCCCGGGTATACTACGGGGTTCAGCGAATGCGTGTGCAGCCGAATCTTACGCTGAGTGGATTAACATACGACGATATGACTTTGGAGAAATTGGAAGTCATACAAGATAAACGCGATTTAATCGAACTCCCGCGTAAAGGAAGTTATTTCAATCCTTGGATTGAATTTATCGTCTTTAAAAAGCCCGCAAAACTTCGTTCGACAATAGGAGTCGATTTACGCCAGTATTTTCCGCTTGACCAACATTGGACTCTATCCACGCAAGCCGCAGGAGTGGCTGTATCTGGTGTCACTCCACAATATATGCAGGCGACGCTCGGTAACGTTTTAACTGTCAGGGGTAATCCCGACCTCAACATTCCAGGTGATTATTTTGGAAAAATTGCCGGTGATGTTCGCTACATATTATTTCCAACACGATATTGGACTTGGAGCTCGGCGCCGTCATGGTTGGCTAAACCGACTCGCAACCTCAAGTATGGGCTTTCCGTTGGAGCATTCACAGAAGTGGGGAGGGCGTGGACCAAACGTGACCAATTATTCGGTGAGCGATACTTTTGGGGATATGGACCTGCGCTTACTTTTTCGTTGCCTTACGTCAATGTATTTCGTCTCGATTGCGGATTTAATCCCGGCGATAAATTCCATGCGCACTTATATGCATCGGTACGAGTTGCATTATAAATCAGGTTATGCCCAAATCTGCATACTTCCACTATAATAAAAACGCGCCTCTTTCGAGACGCGTTTATCTGATCAACTAACTCGTTCCATGATTAGTTGACCACTTTTTTCCCTTGGATGAGCCGGATAACAATCACGATGAGTGCAACAGCCAGCAAAATATGAATCAACCCGCCGAGCGTGTAAGACGTGAGTATGCCCAACAACCAAAGTATAAGTAGTATTAAAACAATTGTCCATAACATGGTGGACTCCTTAAAAAAAACTAAACCGAAATTCGTATGTGTATCTCTACGATGTTGTTTTATTGTAGATAGTAGATAAGATTAAACATCAGCGCCGTCTGGTCGGGATCCGCAAAGTCGAACAGCAGTTGCATCTTACCAGTTAGATTTTCGTTGAACTTGTGTTCGAGACCACCGTCCAAATAGAGACCGAGTTTTGTGTCACCATTATTTGAGTAGTTAGGCGCTCCGGCGTAGTCCCAAGAGTAGAAATGCAGTCCCAGTCCGCCTCCGGTGATGGGAACCCAATCCCCAACGCTGAAATGATAATTCACACCGGATCGAAGTGCGACATCTCGCGATTTCCATTGATACACATTAGTCACACTCGCTTGGTAGTATGAATAGGTACGACCAGACGACCAAAAACTTAACGAACCATCCCAATGGAGTTGAGGGACAAATTCACCGAATTCAAATGTTATACCGGCTTCCGCGGTCTCATAGTTTCCGTTTCCCGGTTTGACATACCCCAGACCGGGTCCGATTCCCTTGAATCCAAGATCGCTGGTCGCGGCTGAATCTGAGTAACATGCAAAAAGCAAAATGCAACCTGCAATCGCGATTTTTACTACAACCGAACTCGTGTTCATTGTTATTTCCTTTGCATGCACAGTGCGTCGTTTCGTTGAAAATCGTTGGACTTTGTTCTTTGAGACATCGCACTCAAAACATCAATAGAGGAGGTTTTCCAATTCATAGTCGACTTTCGCCAATCTGTGATCCAGCATAACCTCCTCCTCCGTCACACTTAATTCAAAACAAGTATCATCACTAATTGCAATATTACGATGACAACAGGTTATTCGACCGCAAATTCAATACGTCGATTTTGCGCACGACCGTCATCGGTGTCATTAGGCGCCATCGGTTCCGTTTTACCCATACCCATTACTTTCATTCGACCCGACGCGATATTATTCGCAACCAACCAATCCTTGACTGCTTGAGCACGTTTCAACGACAAACTCCGGTTGTATTCGTCACTACCAACATTGTCGGTAAAACCGGAAATAATTACTGTCACATCCTGATTTGCCACCATCGATGCACGGGCTTTTTCCAAAACGATTTCCGAACCCGGTAGAATATTCGCCTTGTTGAATTCGAAGTTAATCCCACGCAGAATTATTTTCGTTCCCTTCACAAGTACGAAAATTGTGTCGGTTTTGGCTTTCAATTTTGTAACCAAATCCATACTGTCGCGTAATGCCTTTTCGCGCAGCGCCGCAATTTCGGCGGCATGACTCATGTTATTTTGCATTGAATTCATTTCAGCGGAGTGATTCATATTATCCCGCTGAGTATTCATTTCCGCAACGTGATTGGCGCTGTCGTTTTTGGCGGCAACTTTAGCTAATTCAGCATCCTGTTTTTGCTTCTCAATCGCCATTCTCATTTCTTCTTTTTTCGCGGCTTCACGTTCGGCATCGAGATCACGGGTCTTAGTGGTGTAAACCAAGTCGACCATTAAGTCAAAGAACCCGCCATTCTTCTTGCCGGTAAAGTCATTGATGGTATTGGAGCCGGCAGGACTAGTAAATTTATCGGAGAGCGATAAATTGTAGCCACCGCTAAACCCAAGCATTAGTTGATCGCCCAATTTTGTTTGGATACCGATACCAGCCGGAACCATAGGTAGCCATTGCGATGCGGTATAACCCATGTCTTTTGTCGCGCCAACACCTGCGTAGAGGTATGGCGATACCTGACTCATTTCAAACGGCCTGAGGAGAAAACGAAAGTCACCCATTAGAGTTTGGGTAGAATACCGGTCGGTTGCATTGAGTTCGGTATAGCTTAAACCAATTTGAGCAGACAGAGCGCCAGTGAGTCCCTTCTGGATAAAACCCCGAATGCGGGGTACCCACTGTTCGGCGTCGCCTGCATTGTCACCACGCGCGCCGCCAGCACCGATGCCATATCCCCAACTGGGATTCATATACTGTGCGTTTGCTGTAGAAAACGCTACTAGCGTCATCGCCAACAACGTAAAAAGAATAGTCAATTTCATCTTAACACCCTTTCGGTGAATACGCTGTTGCGACGGGCAGGAGTGGATTCACTCTTTTATTTTGCGGTTCCTCGATTACCGATGAAGTAAGGAGGAACATTGGTTGATATTCCGTGTCAACGATATCCATCTCAACCTTGAAGGTTATCGTTTTTTTTTAAAGTGGTTTCGAGGAGTCGTCGTTCTATCAAATGACATTGTCTAATGATTGTACCAAATGACATTGTCAAACGACAATATATTGTCTCATTTGACGGAAAGCAAACCTTTTTTAGAAGATGTTATTTAACATCATGTATTTAAACAATATGACAATTACTCTGAAGAGAGTGAGGAGCTGAGGGGAATATTACTGTCTTTAAAAAACAGATAGTTACCGAAACAGTGTAGATGAAGAACTTTGTTTATGTTTGGAAGACAGCTACATTGTCTATCG
Source organism: uncultured bacterium (assembly GCA_964589795.1). Classification (GTDB taxonomy): domain Bacteria; phylum Electryoneota; class JAOADG01; order JAOADG01; family JAOADG01. The sequence goes on along the minus strand of CAZPUW010000029.1, from coordinate 3,356 downwards.
ACAGTGTCATGTGACTTTATCGTTCAGTCGGTTGTCAATGGTTCACCATTGACAAGTTCATCGGAACAGGTAGTCGTCTAATTCTAAAAGGAGATCTCATGAAATCAGGTTATAGTCGAATCGCCATTGCCATAGCCATGGTGGTCGGCTTTTTCGCAAGTAGTGTTTTCGCAGAAAGACTATATCCTACCGGAGCAGCAAATGATACTACCGAACAACATACTCCGGTCAACATTGCCGGTGCAGGTATTTTTCCCTCTCAGATAACAGTCACCTCGCCGACGATAATCGCACAAGTGCGAGTTCAGGTTAGCATCGCTATTCCAGCCGAGGGTGATTTGGATATACAACTGATTTCGCCAAATTCAACTGTAGTTGACCTTAGCCATTTTCGAGGAATCGGCGCCGACTTTCTCGGTACGATATTCTCCGATAGTGCCGCAGTATCAATTACGACAGTAGCTTCACCGGGTACCGCTAATTACCGGCCTGAAGTGGCTACACCACTTAGTGCTTTCAACGGACTAACTGCGGTTGGTACTTGGACCCTGAACGTTATCTGCGCCGGCCAAACGGGTACAATTAATTGGTGGAGTATTGAGTTTGTTTCGGGAGTGATCCTACCGGTCGAAATGACCTCGTTCACAGCGAGTGGAGGAAATAACCGGGTCTTACTCAATTGGCGTACGGAGTCTGAAACGAACAACGGACACTTCAATCTTTATCGTTCGTTGAACCGTACCGATGATGGAACATTGGTAGCACAGATCGCCGGTCATGGTTTTTCTGCCACACCGTATAATTATTCGTTTGTAGATACTCATGTGCTGAATGGCATCACGTATTACTATCGGATTAGCGATGTTGATTTAAGCGGCATCGAAAATTTACTTCCGATGACTGTCGATGCAACTCCTTCGGCAGGACCGGTGCTTCCCATCCAGCCGATTCTGAGTCAAAACTATCCGAATCCGTTCAATCCTTCGACCGAGATCGCATACAACATTCTCAATGATGGAAACGTGAAACTGGTTGTATATGATGCTTTAGGTAAAACAGTAGCAACGTTGGTGAATGGTTATCAAACGGCGAATCAGTATTCGGTTACGTTTGACGCATCGCATCTACCAACCGGTATATACTTTTACTCCCTTACAGTAAAGGGAGTCGAAACCACGAAACTGATGACACTGATGAAATAGGAAGATGATTACTTGATGACGAAAAGGCGGGTCAAACGACCCGCCTTTTTTTTTCAAACTGATGAAGAGTTTCGGAGACACCATGGTCTAATTCCTATCGATTGATAGCCAATTCTGTTTAAGACGACTCTCGAGGAGTGATTTGTATGCTTTAATTAACAATCACTTACAATTGTTTTTAGGAAATTACTTGCTATTTTCGAGATTCCCGACTATGTTATCACTTGACAGTGTCGCATGATATTATCTATTGACAATATCACATGACAGGTAATTGATAGGTCAGTGTCCGATTTTATTGAGCTTTGACATTTTGGACTCCCAATGGCAACGATAACGATGACCTCTCATGCAGTACGCCCCGTAATTGAAAACTTTCTTAAAGGAGAGACAACAATGTTAGACCACAAACGCTTTTTCGTAGAGGTATGGTTATCAGTTTTGTTATTAGCTTTTTTGGTAATCGGTTGTGCAGAAGATAGAGGCGGCACTGTCCGCCACTGCGATACCACCCCACCAAATGTTAATTCGACTTCTCCGGCAAATGGCAACACAAATGTGTCACTAAGTAGTAACATTGCCGTCACATTTAGCGAAGCGATGGATCCGACTACCATTTCTACCACCACAATAATTGTTTCCGATCCGGTCACCGATTCTCCTGTTGCAGGTTTAGTTACCTATTCAGGTGTAACAGCGATTTTCAACCCAACCAACGAACTGGCCCCCAACACAGTCTACACTGCCACAATCACGACGGGCGTAAAAGATGTCGCAGGCAACGCGATGGTTATGAACTACTCTTGGATTTTCACCACGGGTTCAACTGTGGATGTAACACCACCTACGGTGAGTTCCACTGTTCCTGTTAATGCTGCTACCGCTGTACCATTGAATCAAAATATTGCGGCTACTTTCAGCGAAGCGATGGATCCGACGACTATCACCGCAACAACGATGACTCTTTATCAGGGAGCTACTGCAATTACCGGGACGGTAAGTTACACCGGTGTAACTGCGAGCTTCCATCCAGCAAGTAATTTGGCACCAAGTACAGTTTATACGGCTACCATTACTACCGGTGCGATGGACTTGGCAAGTAATGCAATGGTTAGTAATTACGTGTGGACATTTACGACCGGTACTACTCCCGATGTTACTCCACCTACAGTAAATTCGACTGTGCCAGTGAATAATGCAGTGGCGGTATCATTGAGCGGGAATATTGCCGCGACGTTCAGTGAGTCAATGGATCCGTTGACGATTACCACTACGTCGATGACACTCTATCAAGGGACTACACAGATTACGGGGACAGTGACCTACGCAGGTGTAACCGCGATTTTTAATCCCTCCATCTCATTGAATCCGAGTACAGTTTACGTCGCCACTATTACGACCGCCGTCAAGGATTTGGCCGGCAATACAATGGTTAATGGTTACGTATGGGCATTTACGACCGGTTTAATTCCGGACGTTACGCCTCCTACTCTTAATTCCACCATTCCGGTGAATAATGCAGCCAATGTATCTCTAAGCGGAAATCTTGTCGCCACGTTTGATGAAGCGATGGATCCATTGACGATTAATACTGCTACAGTGACTCTTCATCAAGGGGCAACTCCAATAACCGGAACAGTGACTTACTCCGGTGTGACGGCAATTTTCAACCCATTGATTGCGCTTTCTCCGAGTACAGTTTACACCGCAACGATTACGAACGGCGTAAAGGATTTAGCCGGCAATGCAATGGTAAACAACTATACTTGGAATTTCACGACGGGTTTAACGCCGGATATAACGGCACCAACAGTGTCTTCCACTTCCCCGGGGAATGGCAACACCAATGTTGGATTAGGTGGAAACATAACGGCGACATTCAGCGAAGCAATGAATCCGTTATCAATTACTACCTCGTCAGTAATTCTAAGGCAAGGCAGCACAGTTATCACCAGTACTGTTACCTACTCCGGTATCACTGCAAGCTTAAATCCGTTAGCGGCTCTGAGCGCGAGTACTGTATATACCGCTACGATCACAACCGGTGTAACCGACTTGGCGGGTAATGCAATGGCCAGCAATTATGTGTGGACGTTCACCACCGGTATTGCACCTGATGTAACGCCTCCTACAGTTTCTTCCACTTCTCCGGCA
>CAZPUW010000028.1:11019-13831 GCA_964589795.1 uncultured bacterium | reverse complement strand
AAACTCGTACGATTTTGAGAAATTTGACGAACACATCCATCCTGAAATGTGGATATCGGATGATAAAAATGAGTATTCAACTAATGATGAGGCGGATCTTCATGCAAAAGACTATAGTAATGAGATCGACTTCGAACTAGGACGTTTCGATAGAGGACCCGATTCTGGTCGAGCAAATGTAACCGTACAAGCATGGGGACGAAATGACGGAACCAATGTGACTGTGGATCCGCATCAGGGAAATAGATATTTGGAACGACAAGAGCAACTTTCTATCCCGAGCGAGTATGCAACATCGACATATCAAATTATTTATCGGGGGGAATCAGTCAATTTTCAAATCGGTGGACATGCTTATCATCGACCAGAAGGTTGGACGGATCATCAGGAATGGACATTTCCGATTCCGCAATATGCGAATTTAGCTCGCCAAGGCGATACTGTAGATTGTTACGCAACTGGTGTCAAACTGCGTGAGCCAAGATATTCTTTTGTTGTGCCGTCTTGTGGAGACCACACTCATGCAATAATGGGTTTGGGTTTATGGGGTGATACACCGCTTTGGGCATCAGTGGATAGTAGTAATATTCCATTTGTTTACTCAAAATCAGTTGAAATGCTTGTAACCGGATTTTCATACACCGGAATACCAGATGTGTCATTCTATGCTGATACGAATATGTTTACTGATGGCAACCCCGAAGTGCACAACCATTGGTATCCTCACCCGACGAATTCTGGTGTTTGGGATGGTCCTGTAGTAGCTTCTAACAACTTATATGGTACCAATGCACCAGTACACAACACTGTCATATATGACGGAGACGTTCCGAAAATCTATTGGGCAGTACATAACATTGGTACAGCAGATATGCCTGACAGGTCACAAGGTTCGGATTATCGAGTACGTCTATATGTTGATAATGTGCTTAAAGGAAGCAAGTCGATTTTATTAGCTAAAGGATCGACCGATAGCGGATTAGTGGATACTGTCCATTTCTCAGAGGGACCGCATCATATCCGCTTAGAAAACTATGATACTAGTCAACTTGAAGAACTTCGTGTGACGAATAATTCTTTCGATACAACTATTTATGCATATTCAGCGAGTCCAAATTGTAAGTTGAGATACGCGAGCGCTCAGTATACTGGAACATCTGAAGTTATTGATGCAAAAGTTGCGCAGACGCCTAACAAAAAAATTTGTTGTGTCGTACAAAAAATTGATGAGTCATCCTGCCGAATTCGTACGATTGATGTCACCAACCCAGAAAATATTGGAGCCTTAGGAGTGAGTAGTACATACTCTTTTCCACCAGGACGCATTGCGGTTAACGGTGATTCAATCTGGATGTGTAGTGGACCGACCCTAAAACAATTCGTAGTAAATGATGCCGGGCAAATTACCCTACAAAATACGTACGACATGAGTCCGTATGGGATTAGAGAGGTAAAAGACATCTTAATTCTTGGTGGACGCATATTTGCAACGTTGGAAGATTTTCAGAACCATTGTGATTTGATAGACGTTGATGTAGATAAGGTGGAAATTAATGAAATCTTTGAATATATTTTTCCTACATCGACACAAAATGGAAGCATGAGGTTGGCAGGGTCGATGGTCGGTGGCGTTGCACAACTTGTTTTGTTAACGGGTACCGAATCTGCGAAAGTATACCAAATGGGTACTGAACCAGTGAGTTTTAATTACCGCTATGCAATTCAAGGTACGTTTCAAAATGTAGATGTTGAAGGAAAATATGCTTACCTCGTCCGAAATGATGCGAATGGTTCGTATGTTGATAAGTACTATATCGGAGGTTCCACTGCCCCTACCGCACCAATATCCACGCAACCTTATGGGCAGCCGTACCATCAAATTCAAGATATCAATGTGAGTCATTCGTTTGCGTACGTTTCGGATTTACAAAGCGGCTTGAAAATGATTCAATTGCAATCAAATCCGATTGTGGAATACGGTAAGTACGGTCTGGGTGGAAATTCTTCGATATGCAACACCGTATACCAATATCCAGAGACTAATGGTACGTGTCCCGGCGAATATGTATTCGATGTTGTTTTCGATGGTAATACGTATGACTTAGAATGCTATAAACCGGAAATTCCAAATGTTTATTCACCCAATGGTGGCGAGTCTGTAGAAACGAATCAAATTCTAGTTACTTGGAATGGATATAGTGGAGAAAGTAACCCAAGTAACGTTACCGTTACTATTGGGTTGGATGCCCGTAACTCTAATTGGAGGTACACTACTCAAATACCTTCAGAACCAAATGATGGCAGTGGCTCATTTACACCAGATGGTTCATCAAGATTCACCTATACCAAGTATGCCAAGGTTTCTCTTGCACTTAATAGTACTCCCAACACTTCAGATACTTCAGACGGATATTTCACGTATGGTTCAAGTGTGCTTCCTACAACTTTAGCGATTCACGATGCGTACATCAATGCTCCGGTTACGGTACCATCGGGCCAGACAGTGAATATTGATACTAACGCTAATATCACGTTTGCTGATTCTGGTAGGATCATTGTACCAACAGGTTCTACTTTGCACTTCAATTATTCGGCTGGAAGCTGTACAAGAGTCGATTGTCCAACGAAAGATGCTCCTGAAGATTGGCACGCAATTGAAGTACAATCAGGTGGCAAAGTAATTGGTAAGAATGTGCGATTTTCAAACCTTCCGTACGCAATAACAAGCGCCTGTGGTCAGGTGAAGCTCGATTCAGTTTTCTTCGATACCTGTACCATTGGAATTAATTTTGTGACTCTCATAGATACCATC
>CAZPUW010000028.1:10294-11009 GCA_964589795.1 uncultured bacterium | reverse complement strand
TACTTTCACCCATTGTACTACAGGAATTTATGAGAGCGGTTCAAGCACAACTTCGTCGCTTTCTATAACGAATTGCACATTTACTGGTCCAACCTGCTATTCAATCTTTTTGAATAATTTAGCACGCGGAACCATTGATCACTGTGACTTAGAGGGTGTCAATTACGAGACCGGCATGTACTTACAACAATGTTCCGACAGCGTTTCTGTAATGAATACCAAAATCAGTAGTTATGCAACTGGTATCGAGTCGCTTTATTCGAATGTACAGTTTTGTGCTGATACTATTGTAGATAACGTGAAATGTGGAATCAATTGGTCGAATAATTTCCCGGGTGATAAGCGGCAAGGTTTGATTTCCTCGAGCGTGATTCGGGATAATGGTTCGGATCCATTTTATGTCGGTGGTTTGTGTGTATATGCAGCAGATCCGATAGTTACTTGTACTCACTTCTCGGGTAATTATCCGTATGCAGTGAATGCGTTAGGGAACTCAGCACCCAGTTTCTACGACCCAATACAAAAGGATGTTGGTAGTAATAATTTCTATGGTATCGAAGGATTCCCCATTATCTATATCGTTGATTCATCACCAGTTTTCGTCTTTGGTGGTAACGCGTTCCATTTGCCAGCAAATTTGAATGGTTTATATATGCGGGACGATTCTAACAATCCCGTGCTCCACGCAGTCCAGTTCAACGAATATCTCGATGGT
>CAZPUW010000028.1:7825-10284 GCA_964589795.1 uncultured bacterium | reverse complement strand
TGGTGACACGATTAGTTACTTCAAACCCGCTAATCCAAGCAACTGGGTTATATCACCCCAAAGTAGCTCAAAAATCTGCGGAGCACCGTTGGGCGATTTTGTAAAAGAAGGTGAAGGAAAATTGATGGAAGGCGATTTGGAGCTTGCTGAAAATCAAACTGATAGTGCAGTATATTGGTACACTTCTGCATTAACGGGATCGGGCGATACAACAGCAGCAGGAATGGGCGCACTATCCCGGTTAGCAAAAATAAGCCCGATCCTTCCGCTTGTCGGTGAGCAATTAGCAAATGACAGGTGGTACAACTCAAGTTACAGTTATGACGCTGTTGCTGATTTTTCGACCGCAGATATTTACCGTGATTCGATTCTCACTACGATGAATGGCAACGATTCAGCACGGGTCGAATACGATCAGTCTGTCTCTGAGTTACTGCGACCTACAACCAATAAAATGGGTAGTGAAACGGTTCAAGATCGAACTCGTTTACAAGCACATCGACGCGACTTGTTTGACAAGCTTTTAAAGAAAGTAACCAAGATAACGCAGAAAATTGCGGATCGTGTCATAGAAGTACCAAAGGAATTCGCTTTGCATAATGCCTATCCGAATCCATTCAATCCGGTAACTTCTATCCGTTTCGATTTGCCGAAAACTTCACCTGTAAAGTTAATTATTTACAATGCGCTAGGACGGCAAGTTACAACTTTGGTGTCTTCGCAGTCTTTAGCTGCTGGATACCATGAAGTAAAGTGGAATGCACAACCTTACGCATCCGGTGTTTACTTCTGCCGGATGGAAGCTGGAGCGTTTACGAGTACGAAGAAGTTGATGTTGTTGAAGTAGTAAGTCATTTACATCTCGATGACGAACCGCCCTGCAAAAGTGGGGCGGTTTTGTTTGTAATAAACCATATCGTCAATTCTAACTTATCCAGAATGATAAAATTGTGAAGTTCATTGCTCGGCATTTTTTTTGTTACCACTCCCTTAAGAGTTGCTGAGTTTCTACGATACTTTTTTATTCGAAATAAGTAATAAAACTATAATGAGATAAGAAAATAAGTGTAAAATAATTTTACAGCTGCAACTGCTTATAACGAAAACACTCGTTTTTCAAATAAGCGTATTATCACCCATATATACAATATATTGCGTAGTAAATACACAATTAGTTTGATTGAGTAAACATCACTTATTTACTACGTTTGCAGACTTTTTTGGAAATTTATCTTTGGTTCTTGTTTAAGCACTAAATTATTGCTTAGTTTTATGTAAATTAATTTTGCGTATGGCGGTAGTGCAAATGCAGAAAAGAATAAAACGTTTACCTAACGAACCATCTTTGCCTATCGCATTTGTTCTCAATTCGTCACGTGATTTCATTTATAAGAAAGCGCTCAGTTCTCTGATTTGGACTGAGCGTTATTCTTTTTTGCGCAAGCACTTTACCAAGTTTAGTCGTGCTCTTTTCACTTGTCATATTTCAATATTCCGATGTTCATCATTACAAACAGAACGCAAACTCGAGTGCACTGGACTACTATTTGGTTCTAATGAAAACCTGTCGAATTGTCAAATCCACGTAAACCAATTTTGTGAAATGGGACTTCGAGAATAGCAGTAGTAATTCATTCGGGTGATGGGTAAGTCTGCTTTGAAGAACTCGAACCAAACATCAGTCAAAGGAGAAAACCATGTATCATCGACATAAGCTAATGATCGTTTGCTTATTTGTTATCGTGTTCATCTGTTTACTTTCTGGACTCGCAAGTGCTTGCGAACTTTGGGGTATCGCTTCAGTAAATGGTATTAACCCGGCATGGTCTTTAGATGGCATGGGTAATAATACTTTTTATGCTCGAGCAGGTGCCTACCATAGTTTTTATTATGTAGCAGGATTCCATGGCACGAATGGAAATGCACCCGACGGGTGGGGATTTATGGCTTACAAAACCCCAGTTGATAATACACAAGGTTGGTATTACGATCACCGTCAAATCGGTGGCACACCGACAAGAATAAGTAATGATGCAACATTTATTACAGCGAGCTTCATTGCTAATCCCACGACTCGAACACCAATTCTCAATTCCGATGTAAATAGCGCGATTGTTCACGCAAGATGGAAGGGTAGTAGCGATTCAAGAACGATTGTGAGCCCACATCCATTTTTGTTTGGTATCAACGACCAGATTTGTTCGTTTGAACATAATGGTGGACTCACTAATACTGCTTCGGTTATGGATAACAAGGTAGGAGCCGGTTTTCTTGCCATGAAACCCTTTCAAGATCAGCGTTATTCAAGATTCTATCAACGCTTACCATCCGAACCTACCAATCAATTGGTTGATACTCAAGAGTACTTTATGTACTTGATGAGAAACTTGTTAGCAGTAAATACGTATCTTGGCGGAACACAACCCTCGAATATTCAAAAAGCTCTTCGGCACACACTT
>CAZPUW010000028.1:0-7815 GCA_964589795.1 uncultured bacterium | reverse complement strand
ATAGGACAACTTCACTTAACGCTTTGTTCGCGAATGGGGACGGTACACTATGGGCTGTCGCTACCCATTACGAAACAGAAACCTCTGGTACCGATCCACAGAACATTCATAATTTGTTTTACACCAGTTACGACAACGGAAATGCTTATGTTGTCAAAAAACATGTTGAAGGTTGTGGTTACCCTTATACTAATTATCTTGGTACCTATGCGGATCCTGCAACCTCATGGAATCCTCTCAACGCAGGTTATGTTTATCATATTACACCCGGTAATGGTGGTTTTGTCGAGTCATCGGCATATACGACTGATCCCTTCACTGAAACAAACTTGAAAGAAATACTAGCGAGCAACGAGACGAGTGACAATACCGCAGTCTCGGTTCCTGCGATTGCAGCGGGGTGGAATGGAATGTTTGCGAGCGCGTATGATTGTCATGTAACAACTACCGCTCCTTCGTCACCAGCTGGGAACTACATTAAAATGCGCTGGTTCGATCAAATGGGAATGATTGAAAATAATGAATTGATTGTATCTGATAACATTGCTACGGCTAACGGAAACGCTTTGCATCCCGATATTGCATTCCAATGGCGCCCAGAGATGCGATATTCTTCGAATACCTATGAATCGCTCCTTTTCACTACAGGTGAACCTTGCAAAAATCCTAAGTTGTCCATCGTCTGGGAGGAAACGCAAGGAACGACGCATTACATCAAGTGCCGTGGTTATCAATTTCACGGGGATGATACACTATGTGCTCCGGGGACAACTGCTGCACCTAATCGTGACCATTGGCTTCACAACAATACAGTTACACCTACTTTCCAGGCTGATCAAGCCGGAATTGTGACTATCACTTCCAGCACTAGTCAATTAAATTGTCCCAAAATTACATTCGATGATGCGATGGACCGCGAGATCGTATGGGAAGATCACAGTGGAACATATTCGGTAATCATGAGCCAATTCAACGATGATGATCCTCTACAAGTTAGTCCACTCAATGCAACCTATGACTGTCTTCGCCCAAAACTTACCTTCGTAGGAACGTGCAATAATTATATGTGCAAGCGATTCGCCGTCGTGTATGAAAAAATTAATGATGGCACGACAGAAGACATCGACTTAGTACAAATCGAACCGGAAAATGGCGCGGGATGGGTAACTACGCCCTATACTGTTACGGCCGGTTTAAACATAGCAGATTCGCCTTCCCCATCGTTGGCAAATGTTTCAACATGGAATGGGTTGGTACGGAATGATTTAGGGATTGTTTATGGTCCGGGTTCAACTACTACTGCGGCAACCGTAAAAGTGTTTCGTATTCTTTCTACCGACCAAACCGGAACAATAACACAGTATGGTTCTACCTTTACCATTCCTTCGCCAAATGCGAACGCAACTACCTTCCCGCATCCACAAATTTCCACAGAATTCAATATGCGTGCCCAAGTGAAGAATGTCATCAACGTCTGTTTTCAATGGTTGAATACCAGTGGGACATACGATGTTTATGGCTGGAGTTCGGAAGGTTACGACATTCAAAATTCGACTGGCACGATGCAGACTCCGGTTCGGTTGAATGACCAAGACCAACATCAGGGACGTTATCCGGCTATCGCAATTTCACAACAATTTCCAATGGTAGAGGGGACCCGCACTGCAAATACATCTATTGAGCGTTTATACCGCGGATATCCAGGCAGTGATGAAGGGATAAGCGACTCAGTATTAGTCGCATCGAATCTTTATTTTATGCAACGGCGGATGGTTGTATGGTCAAGTGATGAAACAACGACCAATATGATCCGCGGACACTTCCACGGTCTCTATATAAATGGTCAAGGAAACTACAGCTTAGCGCCTTGGAGTCTAAGCGATCCGTCCGTTTTATGCGTTCCCCAAAGTGGCGGTGGCGGCGGCTTGCGTCGTAATATTCTTACCTCCGGCAACCAACATCTTACCGATCAAGGAATACCTTATTACCTGGCAAATGATTTAACAATCGGTGCCAACGATACGCTTAAAATTGAGAGCGGTGTATCGCTTTACTGTGCTCCGGCAAAGACTTTGACAGTCCAAGGGACATTACTGATAAATGGTATAGCAGGCCGTGAAGCTTTAATTTCTACCGATCCCGATAGTTCAAGCGCGAATTGGAAGGGTATCCATATTGTATCCGGTGGTAAATTCATCGGTATTAGTGGGATCATATCTCATGCCGATAGTGCTGTTATAGCCGAATCAGGTAGCTATATGGCAGTAAGTGGTTTCTATTGGGAAAACCTCCCTTGTGCAATTAAAAGTAAGGGAGGAAGGGTTGAACTGGATTGGTCAACTTTCGATAACTGTAACGCTGGAATATATGTTACAACGTTATCGGATAGTGTACTCGTCAATCATAGTACTTTTACTTCAGGGTCACTCGGCATATATAGCCATGGCAACGGAGGCTCGCAGAACGAATACCTTTGGCTCAGAAATAGTACTTTTGACCAACAATCGGATAAAGCACTCGATCTGTACCAAGCAAGTATAGCCTTAGTGGATAGTTGTACTTTTACTGGAAATAGCAACATCCAATGCGGAATTTACCTTGAGTCTTGTACGCATGGAGTTCATATCAGCAATAGTACAATATCGCAATTCCAATACGGCATAACCTCCCTCTATTCGAATGCAAGACTTTCTGACGACTTGATAACAGCAAACGTAAAGGCAGGAATCAGCTGGTCAAATGATTACTCCGGTGATACCTGGGGTAGGATTGATCGTTGTACCATCACGAATAATGGTAGTTCTGCGAACTACGGTGGTTTCCTTGGTTATGCATGCTCTCCCATTTTCACGTGCAACCATTTTGAAGGAAACTCATATTACGCCGTCAATTTAAGCGGAAATGCAGCGCCTTCGTTTTATGACCAAGAAAATGCTACAGTCGGTGATAACGACTTTTACGGTATCTCCGGTTACGCGATGGTTTACATCAACAATGCTTCTCCGGTTTTCACCAGCGGAGAAAACGACTTCCATCTGCTAATCGGAACGAAAAATCCGTTAAATTATTACATGCAACAAGCATCGAACTATAAAACCTTCGATTTGACGATGAATCAATTTGAGGGTACAGGAACTCCGCTAAATTATTTTATCCCTTCAGTTTCAAAGTATTGGACGATTGGTACACAAAGCACCGGTTCGGTATGTGGTGAAAATCTTGACGAGTATATGTCCAGCGGCAACGGTAACATATTGAGAGGGGATATTTTCTACGGTGCTGGATTAATCGAAAACGCCCGATCCTGCTATGACAAGGCATTGGTTGAATCGGGTGATACGACCAGTACCGGTAGTGCTTCTTTGCAACGGTTGTCAAAAATCAACCCATTGCTTCCGCAGGTGAGTGGGATATTGACAAAAGACAAATTGTATCTTACCAGCTATAGTTTCGATGCCGAATCCAACTTTACTGCTGCAGATGCAATTCGTGATAAGATACTATCCAATGCCAATAGTTATGACTCGTTACGAATTAATTATGATTTGGCGGCTTCCGGGCAGTTGCGATCTACCAGAAATCAGAATTGCAATTTATCCGAGGCTGAGCGGAATCGCACTCAGGCGCATTGCCGAGAACTTTTCGAGATGATGATGAATAAGTTGTTGGCCAAGTCAAATGCGGAGATTGCGAATGCAAATGTGGAATTGCCAAAAACGTTTGCTTTGCACAACGCATATCCGAATCCATTTAACCCGGAAACAAATATTCGGTTCGACTTGCCAATAGCATCACCGGTAAAACTCGTGATTTATAATGCGCTGGGTAGGATGGTTTCAACATTGGTTTCGTCACAATCGATGGATGCTGGTTATCATGAAACGAAATGGAATGCCCAACGTTATTCGAGTGGAGTCTACTTCGTACACATGCAGGCGGGATCGTTCACTAGTACGAAGAAGTTGATGTTGTTGAAGTAAGCTCAATATTTCAGTTTGATCGCCCGGTAGGAAAACCTATCGGGCGGTTGTGCATTTTATTACAGCTCGTTAAGGAGGAAAGAGAATATGCCATGATACCGTGGAACAAAACGTGATAGAAATCATTTTGAACTGAAACAATCTCAGCTGTTTGGGAAAAAGCGATTGTAATACCGGGTGAAAATAAAAATCAATACCGACGAGACCGCTGCGGTGCTATGTTAGAAAAGTCCGCAGATGGTAATACGAGTAGTAAACTCGGCTGGGAAATAGACCAAGAAAACCAGTCGCTCTTGGCGGTGGTGATGAACTGAGCAACCCACAACCGCTTCAGGGGGAGAATAATCTTCAAAACGGTGATGATTGGCCAGATTGGAAATGTAAAATTACTTCGTGAAGTTAAAACCTATTTACACGAGTAAACTCATGCCCTCCAACAAAGAGGAAAGGTTGTGGAAAGACTAAGAGAGGTATCTAATGAACGGACGTAAAGTTTGCGCAATTGTTATTTTCTTAGCAATTCTCAATGTTTGTTACTCCATTCCTAACAAGATAAATGTTCAGGGAAGAGTAACGGATGCAAATGGTATTCCTTACAGTGGGAGTTATCCATTTACATTCCAATTGTATCATGCCACTAATACACCTGGAAACCTGATTTGGACTATCAGTCATTCCGTCATGGTTATACAAGGACTTTATTCGGATACATTAGGTCCTCTTCCACTAGATCTTTTTACAACAAATGATTCAGTAATTGTGCACGTCGTATTCAACGGGTTTGCATTAACTCCAGATATTCCACTTCTTCCATCTCCGTATGCTTTCCAAGCGCATAACGCTGATAGTTTGGGGAATCAACCTGCTACGTTTTACCTCGGTGTAAAATCCATTTCAAACATTACACCGGATGTGAATGGAAACGTAGTGCTCACACCGGGAACAAATATTACAATCGACCCGAACCAAACCAACCACAGCTTGACGATAAATGCAACGGGTACATCGACCCAGATTTCCACACAGGAAGGGAGTGGATTAACGAGTTTCCTTAACAGCAATACTTATACGTTAGGGGTTAATTTCGCAACGGGAGATCATGCTGGCACGGGAACATACGTTGCAAGAAATGACCACAATCATGATGACCAATATATCCGAATCAACAATATTGGAGCTGGTTTGACGGGCGGAAACATAAGTCCGCTTGCGGTGATTTTCGCGACGAGTGGAGGAAACAATGGTATTAACGATATTGCTGCACGAAGCGATCATGACCACGATGCAAGATATATCCAGGGTGTAACTGCCGGGATTGGACTTATCGGCGGTGGTAACGCTCCGGGAACACCTAGTTTGGGTGTAAATTTTTCTGGTTCGGGCGGGTCTCTTGGTACTGCGAACTCAGTTGCACGGAGCGACCATTCCCATACAAATTACATTGACTTTACTTCTAATCAGTCGCTTACTGGATCCAAAACCTTCAACGGTGCCACGCATTTTTATGGCTCGTTGGATATTAACAATTCAATGATATCAAATAGTTGGGCTCAATTCACTTATAACTCTTCATCATCAAACGTGTTGAGCTGTATGACATCTGGAACTGGTAGTACAGCTATTTATGGTGCTTCCTCTGGAAATAATGCTTACGGTGTATTTGTTACAGCTACTGGAACTGGAAGTTATGCAATTTATGGAACTTCTTCCGCTAGTAATAGTTTCGGTATATACGGACAAAGTCCGGGTAATGCGATAAAAGGTAATTCGACTGGTAGTAGTAATTCCGCAATAGGCGTTGTAGGAACATCTACATCTACGTCGGGAGCAGGTGTGTATGGTACTTCTACCGGTGGTAACGGTATTTCCGGTTATAGCACTGGTACCGGTTCCAGCGCGACAGGAGTGTCAGGGAGTTCTACAGGTGGAAACGGTGTCTATGGTCAATCTACAGCAAGTGGACCTTACGCAGTTGGTGTCTACGGATTAGCGACAGCAAGCAACGGCGACGGTGTCATTGGACAAGCAACTGGCTCTAGTGGTGTTGGTTTATATGGAGCTGGTCCCACCTCAGGATACGCAGGTTTTTTCTCGGGAAACATGACTGTCTCCGGTGGAACAAAAAACGCCTTGATAAAAACAGCAACGCACGGTTACCGTTTAACTTACTGTGATGAATCCACTGAGGTATTATTTTTTGATCACGGTTTTGGGACACTCACGAACGGAAGCGCGACCATCATTTTAGACCCGATCTTCCTCGAGACAATTACTTTCGACAGCGATAAAAATGAACCGATAGTAAACGCCACACCCTTGGGTGATTGTAACGGGTTGTTCATCTCGCAAATAACATCTACTTCTTTTAAAGTAAAAGAGTGTAACCATGGAACTTCGTCCAATGTTCGATTCAACTGGACATTTGGGGCGAAGCGCTTAGGATATGAACAAACCAGACTCGTCGAAGTTCCCGAAAATAATGTGCCCAAACTTAAGCCCACACCTAAGATCGTAAATGTGGAGGAATCGAAATGAAAAAAGGTTGTTTATTTCTTGTCTTCACAATTCAACTAATTTTCGTTTGGCCGGTATGGTCCCAACCCCTTAACACCAATAGCTCATTTGTCGGCGCTTCAGGGGGAATACAAAATTCTGTTTCATCTCGGGCTTGGTTTACTGTCGGGGAAAAAATGGTGGTTAGGCAAAGCGATATGTCAAGCAACATGAGAATTGGATTTTATCCAGTTCCGATTCCATCTCAACCATTACCCTCGATGGATTTTCTTTCTCCCGATTCTGTTAAACTACGATGGCATCCGGTAGTTGGAGCATATTACTACGTTATCTACAGAAAAGACGACCCATATTCTGCCGTTGATGTTGATACGATCTATGTATTTGCTCCCGATTCAAGTCAAACCTTTCCCCTTTCTTCTTCGCCAAATGGATATCGGTTTTTCAAGGTTAAGAGTGGAGACTGAACAGATTTTAAATTCGGGAAGTTGATCATCATCATTAAATCGTAGTGGTAATTAGTATCTGAATCTGTGCTAATCGCTGAGCGCAATGATTGTTGGAGTCAAATACGTGACAGATAAGAATCGTGAGAGAAACTGAAGGACTTTTTCAGTCATTATCTCACGATAGATTACTTTCTCTAACTAAAGGCAATTTGCGGAGGAAACAATGGGTGATAACGACGATAAGAAAATGAAAGATGACTGTCGGAAGATATTTTGTTGTGCCTTAAAGAAAATGGGAGCAACGAGTCTCGATTGTACCGATCCTGACGGTCTAAAAAAGGTTAAAATCGGTGACGTATTTGGAGCCGGTAACTTCAAAAGCGAATGGGATACTTTCATACTGACATTGGTAGATGTCATCAAAAATCCACCCGAAGGATGCCCTAAACTGCAAGTAACTTATGTAGGCGATCAAGTTCCTGATGTGGCGGATACGAATACGGTTGAAGAACTTTTTGAGAAAATTGTCGAGTTCTTTCAATTCGACGTTTAACCTTATTGTGCATTAATTGCAAGAAGGAGTATGCTATGAGGTCTAGCATAGTTAGTTTGCTTTCTCTTTTCTCATCGTTGCTCATTTTTAATCAACTGGCTTTTTCAGCAGATAAACTACAAGTGAACCGCGATGGTAACCCCACGGACACATTTTATGAAGCATGCATTTTGAGTATTCCGAAGGCAACGATCTACAAAGACACAACTTCCAAGGATACAACTCACCCTGAATACAGCATGGCTAATTGGGAAGTGAAAGGTAAGATTGGTGATAAAGAATTTGATGTTAAACCAATTAAAATGAGGAAGATCGGAAG
>CAZPUW010000027.1:0-14595 GCA_964589795.1 uncultured bacterium | reverse complement strand
CAACCCGCAACTGGTAACTTAACCGGTACGGTGCGTCGCGCATCCGATAACACTCCAATTTCCGGAGTCCAAGTTCTCATGTTGAATGGTGGTAGAAATGCTACCAGTGACGCTGCTGGTCATTATACCATGACCAACCTCCAAATCGGTCATTACACTGCGCAAGCGTCCGGTATGGGTGTGAATACGCGACTTGATACGGTTACCATTTACGATTCGTTGACTTCAACATTGGATTTCACTTTAACGAATCCGACGTTGCGCCTTGCAGTAAACGATACCATCGTTCGTCCGAATGACTCGATTGCGGTTACGCTTCTTGATTCCGGTTCGACGATGACTACCACGCGGAATATCTTTGTTCGCAATACCGGTAATGGGCCGTTGACTTGGAATTCGCAACTGCTTTACGGCGGGAATTTTGACGAAACCGATTCATTGTGGGATCAAGTCTTTTCCTTCAATGTGACTCAAGCGGTTGGAGGCGATAACCAGATTTTCGGCGTCGAATTCGATGGCAATAATTTCTGGGTAACGGGTGCAAACAATTATACCCAACCCCACCATTTGTATAAACTGGATCGCAACGGTAACCTTCTTCATGCTTACAATTGTCCAGACCAGACAGGGTTGTACGGATGGCGTGATTTGACGTGGGACGGTCATCGCTACTTGTATAGCGCCTATTCCAGCGTAATCGACAAGATTGATACCGCCGATGGCAGTGTTGTCCAAACATACAACACCAGTATCAACCCCGTTCGCGCCATCGCCATCGATACCGCAGCAAATATTCTGTATTATGGCGACCAAGCAAGTGCAGTATATAAAATGCGGTTGAGTGACGGCGCAACGTACGGTACGATCCAGAACCCCAGTGGAACTACTCCCGGTGGGTTGTGGGGCCTTGCATATTATGCGAGCGATCCAAGTGGAATGAACTTGTATGCGTTCGTCCGCGATTCTTCGAGCTTCAATTACGGCACGCGTTTGTACAAGATTAACCCGACGACGGGTACGACTTGGACGCGGCTGGTAAAATTGGGCTTACCGAATGAACGGGCAGCTGGGCTTTCGATTACCCCGCGCTGGAACCCGATGCTCTGGACGGCTTGTGCGGTGATGCAAACTACGACAAGTTGCCGAATAGCGCTGTTTGAGTTGGCATTTAATACTTTGTGGATTGGTTATACGCCAAAACACGACACGCTACAGGCAGGCCAGCAGGATACAGTAACAGTTTCGTTTAATAGTCTTGCGATGCCGGATGGACGATACCGCGTGGCAATCCGGTTCCTCACCAACGACACGACCGGCTCAGTTACAGTTCCGGTTGCAATGACGGTCACGAACTTCATCGATGGTGTTCGTCAGCAGGACAATGGTTCATTGGTTCCATTACAATTTTCATTAGAACAAAATTACCCTAATCCTTTCAATCCGGTAACGACCATCTCGTTCTCGCTACCGAAAACTTCCTCGGTTAAGTTTGCGATATACGACCAGTTGGGTCGTGAAGTTGCGAGATTGGTAACCGACCGGGCAATGGCGGTGGGACGACACACCATGTCGTTCAATGGTTCACGACTGGCAAGCGGAGTCTACTTCTACCGTCTGGAAGCGGGAAGTTATGTTGCGGCACGAAAGATGTTGTTACTGAAGTAACGATAACCAACGTTACAACAAAAAGGCGGGATCTGTATCCCGCCTTTCTTTTTTTAAACACTTTATTATTATATTATTACATATAGTAGAGTGATTGCAGTCATACGTATTCTATCGCGGGCATGGTATAAAACTCGTTTCTTTCGAAGATTATCCCGAACTTATCCTGATAACAGGCAACAAATTTCCCATTTTACCGGAGAACTATATTAAATTGCAACCGTTCGCATCATTTATTTTGGAAAGCGTTCAACTGAAAGTTGTACGCGATTCAAACGACCTCATTCTAAAACCTCACGGTTTAGATCGGAGTGTTGTATGCGTGATTATTTGAAATTCAATTTTCAAAAGCCGCTTTCCGTACTCGTCTTATTTGCTTCCATTTTACTCACTTCGAGTTCGCTTGCCATTACGATAACGTCACCGGTTGGTGGTGAAAACTGGGCTATCGGTTCAACGCATTACATTACGTGGACTGGTGCCGGTTCAACGATGACTAATGTCTATTACACTACGAATAACGGAACGAGTTGGATTCAAATCGAACAAAATAATAATGGGCTTACTTCGCCATACTCGTGGATCGTACCCAATTCTCCTTCCACATCTTGTAAGGTTTGGATTCGGAACGCCGCCAACACTGAAAGCGGATATAGTCCAACTGTGTTCACGATCAGTAGCGTACCGGTAATACTAACGGCACCTGCGGGTGGTGAAACTTGGATGATTGGAAACTCCTATAATATTACGTGGACTCCTACCGATGCAGCGCGATGGTTGGATTATTCGACCGATAGTGGAAACAACTGGACGAATATTGCTGGAAGCATTTCCGGATTACCCACTCCGTATGCATGGGTAATACCCAATATTCAAACCTCGACCGCGAAGGTACGTGTAATATTGTTGGTGGATGGCAGGCGTGACAGCACACATACTACATTTACTATTACAACCCCACTAGCCGTCAATTCACCGAATGGTGGTGAAAACTGGGTGACGAATTCCGTTCATTCAATTACATGGACAGCGCTTCACAACCCGGTCACTAATATTTACTACACCACCAATGACGGAACGAGTTGGATCTTAGAAAATTCAAATTCCTCCGGCTTTACATCACCTTATTCTTGGACTGTGCCCAATTATCCATCTACTTCATGTCGTGTTAAAGTAACCGATTTGACAAACACGGAACGTGATAGCAGTAACGCAGTATTTACGATAAGTGTTCCTCCAGTACTATTAACCGCACCGAATGGCGGGGAAGCATGGGCTATCGGCGCACCTTACAGTATTACTTGGACACCGACCGATCCGGCGCGTTGGCTTGATTATTCCACTGACAACGGTAACAGTTGGATAAATATCGCAGGCAGTGTAAGCCCCGGTCTTGCCACGCCCTATTCATGGACTGTGCCGAATACACCTTCCACTCAAACGAGAGTGCGGGTGATGATGGCAGATGGTAGACGGGATAGTAGTGATGCGGCGTTTTCGATTGCGCTCCCGATGACAGTCACTTCACCGAATGGTGGTGAAAACTGGGTGGAAAATTCTGTTCACTCCATTACGTGGACAGCACTACACAACCCGGTTACTTACTTATTTTATTCGACGAACAACGGTACGAGTTGGGTGAGTATCACCCATAATGCCGGTGGTATCACGTCACCCTATTCGTGGACGTTGCCCGGTGTAGCCACTACATCAGCGCGTGTTAAAATAACGAATGAGACCAATACCGAATTTGATAGTAGTAATGCAGCATTTACTATTTCAGCGACACCGGTTGTATTAACTGCGCCGAATGGCAGCGAAAATTGGGCTGTCGGAGCTACCTACAATATTACATGGACGCCCGGTGCTGACTATGCGAATACGCTCTATTATTCGACGAATAACGAAACAAATTGGATTCAAATCGCAAACAGTTCTTCACCCGGATTAGCACAACCGTATAGTTGGGTTATTCCCAATACACCCTCGGCTCTATGCCGGGTAAAAGTCGTGATGGCGGATGGCCGCAAGGACAGCAGCGACGCAGTGTTCAATATTGCGATGCCGATGGCTGTCACGTCACCAAATGGTGGTGAAAACTGGTTGATTAATTCAACCCATTCGATAACATGGACAGCTATACACGATCCGGTCACCTACATATTTTATTCCACCAATAACGGAACGAGCTGGATAAGTTTAGCCCATAATTCCGGTGGAATTACCTCGCCATATTCATGGATATTGCCGAGTGCGGCTTCCGCGCAAACGCGCGTCAAGATTCAAAATGAAGCGAACACCGAACGTGACAGCAGCGATGCACCCTTTGCAATAAGTCTTCCCCCGGTAGTTATCGGTTCGCCCAATGGTGGTGAAACATGGGCGATTGGAGCGACTTACACTATTACATGGACGCCTGCGAACGATTACGCAAATAACCTTTATTACACCACGAACAACGGAACGAATTGGACGTTGATAGCCAGTAGCAATTCGCCCGGACTATCGACACCGTATAGCTGGAACATACCGAATATTCCCTCGACTCAGTGCCGTATTAAAATGGTAACATCCGATGGGAGGGTGGATAGTAGCGATGCTGTTTTTAACATCGTCGTACCGATGACAGTTACGGCGCCGAACGGTGGTGAAAATTGGGTACTCGGAACTCAACACAATATCACGTGGACTGCCATTCACGATCCCGTTACTTACCTGACGTACTCGACCGATAACGGCGTAAGTTGGTTACCGATTTTGCACAGTTCGGGTGGAATCACTTCGCCCTATACGTGGACCGTCCCTTCGACAGTATCCACCCAATGCCGTGTGAAAGTGTATAACGAAACAAATACCGAGCGGGACAGCAGCGATGCAGTCTTTACGATTAGCCGACCTCCGGTGAATTTGACGGCACCAAATGGTGGTGAAAATTGGTTGGTTAATTCTTCCTATAATATTACTTGGTCACCAAACGATCCTGCGTACCAACTTTCGTATTCATTGGATGGCGGGAACAACTGGACATCCATCGCGTCGAGTGCCAATCCGGGGCTATCTACGCCCTATACTTGGCTAATCCCGAATCTTCCTTCGACGCTATGTAAAATTAAGGTCGAACTACTCGACGGTCGCACCGACATTAGCGATAATAATTTTACAATTACTCTTCCCATGACGTTGACCGCACCATTAGGCGGAGAAAATTGGGTGTTGGGATCCCTTCACGACATTACATGGAATGCGTTGCACGACCCGGTTACATACTTAAATTATTCGACGGATAACGGAACGAGTTGGGTGAGTATTCTTCACAATTCGGGAGGAATTTCTTCGCCGTATCATTGGACGGTACCGAATGCCCCCTCGACACAGTGCAAAATCAGAATCGCAAATGAAACGTTTACGGAACGGGATAGCACCCGTAATCCATTCACAATTAGTCGCCCGCCGATAAATGTCACTGCACCCAATGGCGGTGAGAATTTCTATTACGGTCAAACCACTTCCATTACTTGGTCACCTACCGATCCGGCGTTTCAACTCGCGTATTCGACCGACAACGGGAATAATTGGAATGAAATTGCCAGTAGTGCTCTCGGCATCACCACTCCTTATCCTTGGACAATTCCTTCGACGCCGTCCACACAATGTTTGGTCAGGGTATTTTTGGCGGATGGCAGGTTGGATTATAGCGACAATGTATTTTCAATTACCAATCCGATGACGTTAGGCGCTCCCAACGGTGGTGAAAATTTTGTTACCGGTTCAACAACTTCTATTTCATGGACGGCGTTACACAACCCGGTTTGTTACATTAATTACACAACGGATAACGGTGTTAGTTGGTTAAGTATTGCGCAAAATTCCCCGGGCGGATTTACTTCACCGTACTCTTGGACGGTTCCCAATACTCCTTCTTCACAATGTCGAGTGCGGGTTACCGATGCTAACAGTTTCGAACGGGATAGCAGTGATAATGTCTTTACCATCAGTTTGCCACCCGTGAATGTCACCGCGCCGAATGGTGGAGAGAATTTCTATATCGGTGGTTCAACAAATATTTCTTGGGCGCCGACTTCGCCCGCCTTCCAAATCGCATTTTCTACGGACAATGGAACGAATTGGACGGAAATAGCAAGCAGTGGAACTGGAATATCTTCACCATATCCATGGACAATTCCCGCTACACCGTCCACCCAATGCAAAGTGCGCGTTTTCTTATTGGACGGCAGATGGGATGTCAGCGACAATGTATTCTCTATTTCGATTCCAATGACACTGACAAGTCCAAATGGCGGTGAAAGCTATGTAACCGGTTCGACTCACGACATAACATGGACGGCACTGCACGACCCGGTATCCTACATCTACTATTCGACGAATAACGGTTTGACTTGGATCTCGATTGCGCAGAATCCTCCTACCGGTTATGCATCTCCATACCATTGGACAGTACCGTTGACTCCTTCTACGCTGTGTCTGGTGAAAGTGAACAATGCAAATGGCGTCGAAGTAGATTCGAGCAATGCCCCATTCTCGATAACTGTTCCACCAGTCGTATTGACCGCACCGAACGGCGGTGAGAATTTCTATATCGGCGGAAACACCAGCATTACATGGTCGCCTTCCAGTCCGGCACAATATATTTATCTTTCCACGAACAACGGTTCGACTTGGTCGGTGATTCAAAATAGTAATGATCCCGGAATCTCGACTCCGTTCCCATGGCCAATTCCGAATATCACTTCGACTCAATGTCGTGTAAAAGTTGTTTTATTGGATGGGCGTATCGACAGCAGCGATGCAGTATTCTCAATTACCCGCCCGATGGTTTTAACCGCTCCGGTGGGTGGGGAAAACTGGCAGGTAGGTACAACTCATAGCATTACATGGACAGCGTTGCACGATCCGATGACATACATTTATTACTCGACGAATGATGGTGCGACATGGATAAGTTTGCTTCATAATGCCGGTGGTTTGACTTCGCCGACTTCGTGGACAATACCGAATACACCGACTTCTCAAGCGCGAGTACTGGTACGAAATGAATCATATACGGAAGCCGATAGTAGCCACACCGCATTTACCATCTCGTCGCCACCGGTCGCGCTGATATCACCAAATGGTACTGAGAACTTTTTTATCGGTGGGAATACAAATATTACATGGACACCAACCAGTCCGGCACAATACATTTATTTATCCACCAATAATGGAACGAACTGGTCGATTATTCAAAGCAGTGTAAATGGTATCACGACACCGTTTAATTGGGTAATCCCCAATTCACCTTCGACGCTATGCCGGGTTAAAATTACTCTACTCGACGGTAGAACCGATAGCAGTGATGCTGCCTTCTCGATAACCACACCCATGACGCTGACCGCGCCGGTAGGTGGAGAGACATGGGCCACCGGATCGACCCACAGTATTACATGGAACGCTTTGCATAATGCCGCAACATATCTCTATTATTCTACTAATAATGGAGTGGGTTGGATTAGCATTGCTCACAATGCCGCTGGATTATCATCACCCTATTCGTGGACGGTACCCACAACAGCGGGAACTTCATGTCGGGTACTTGTTTATGATGAAAGTACAACTGAGCGCGATAGCAGCCATGCGGTATTTACAATATCGGTTCCGCCGGTCGTACTCACTGCACCAAATGGTGGTTCGAACTACTTTATCGGTTCTAACACCAGTATCACGTGGTCGCCAACGGACCCGGCACGATGGCTCGACTATTCGACCAACAATGGTTCTACTTGGATAAACATTGCGGGAAGTGCCAGTCCCGGGTTGTCTACGCCGTATCCGTGGACGATCCCGAACTCTCCGTCCGCACAATGCATCGTTCGGGTGATAATGCTCGATGGTCGTCGTGATTCGAGTGACGTGGCATTTACGATTACAATTCCAACAACGTTAATATCTCCGGTGGGTGGTGAGAATTGGCTTACGGGTTCCACGCACTCGATTACTTGGTCCGCGCTCCACAATCCGGTCAATTATATCTACTACTCAACCAATAATGGTATCGGGTGGTTGCAAATTGCATATAGTCCTTCTGGATTTACTTCGCCTTATGCGTGGACAATTCCGAGTACACCGGCAACACTATGCCGGGTGAAAGTGTATGATGCTGCCAATACCGAGCGGGATAGCAGCCATGCCGTATTTACCATCAGTGTACCACCGGTAACCTTAACGTCACCGGCAGGTGGTGAAAGCTGGATAACGGGTTCGTCGCATTCGATTACATGGACTCCAACCGACCCGGCAAGGTGGCTCGATTACTCTACTGATAATGGAAACACGTGGATAAATATTGCCGGTAGTGCGAGTCCCGGTTTGTCCACACCATACCCTTGGACGTTGCCTAACGCGGTATGTACGACAACCAGAGTACGGGTAATATTGCTTGATAATCGGCGCGACAGTTGCCATACTGCATTTAGTATCGTTAACCCTGTCGTATTGAATTCGCCGGTAGGTGGGGAAACATGGAGTGTCGGTTCAACTTATAATATCTCATGGACGGCAAATCATAACGCCATCGCTTACATTTACTATACGACAAACAACGGGTCAACTTGGATACAAGTTGCACAAAATCCGGTTGGCTTTACTTCGCCATACAGTTGGACTATTCCAAATTCTCCATCTGCTACTTGTCGGGTAAAGGTGTACGATTTTAACAATACCGAGCGTGACAGCAGCCATGCAACATTTACCATCTCCGCACCAGTCTTTGGTGTTACGGCACCGAACGGCGGCGAAAATTGGTTTATCGGTTCAAGTCATAATATTACGTGGAATGTTTCGACAGTTGCCGACACAATCTGGTATTCCACCAACAATGGTTCGACTTGGATTACAATCGCGAGCTCGCTAAGTCCGGGAATTTCTACTCCATATTCATGGACGATTCCGAACGCACCATCCGCGCAATGCCGGGTGAAAGTGCGGTTACATGACGCCCGGAAAGATAGCAGCGACGCCGTATTCTCTATTACCGCGCCTGTCACTTTACTTACTCCGAATGGTGGTGAGAATTGGAGCGTGAGCGGTACGTATGATATAACGTGGAGTGCTCTTCACGACCCGGTTGCGTTCATTTATTACAGTACGAACAATGGTTCTACATGGATAAATGTAGCACAGAATCCGGTAGGGTTTACTTCACCTTATCATTGGGTGATACCAAATACACCGAATACAAATTGCCGGGTTCTCGTTTACAACTATACCAACACCGAACGCGATAGCAGCAATGCAATTTTCACAATTAGTGCGGCAGTCGCCCCAAGCGATCCAACCGGCTTAACGGTAACGGAGGATTTGCCAACCGGTAACATTGTATTGAATTGGACGGCTTCAACCGGCACATTCAGCGGTTACCATATTTACCGTTACACTACCGGGCACTTCACTCCCCCCGGCACCGGTACGTTGATAGGAACAGTTTCCGCTCCGACAACGACATATACCGATACCAACGTAATTTCTACCGGTGCTTATTTCTATCGGGTTACCGCATATTGATAATCGGAATTATCTTTCGTTCAACAAAAAAAGTGCAGGTTCACACCTGCACTTTTTATGTGGTATTGGCTTCGAATTAATCGGGTAATTGTGTCAGACAAATCACTGTAGCATTCGGAATGGCGTTCGGATGAACGGTAACTGCGTAAGTATCGCCACTTGCGATGCCGACAGTTTCGACGGTCGGTGTAGGGTCGCCTTCGCGGGTGATAATCGATACTAACAATTCAAGCGAAAGAGAATTTGCCGTCATGTGGCTATCGTCCGAGGCACCAAGAAGTCTTCTACCCCATGCATTTGCATAACGAATTGTTTGATTTGCATCAAATACAATCACCGCTACCGGAAGCAGTTCGCAAAGTTTATCGTATGATAATACACCGCCAACTTCTAACTCAGATTCGATCTCATTTCGGTCAACGGTAGAGGTGACATTTTCGAGGTGCTTTAACCGGCGGTTCTGTTCCCGCAGATTTTGTATTTCTTGTTCAATTGCTTGTTTTTGAAAATTAAGGAGAAGTGCGTCGTTAATTACATCGATGATAGCACTGCTGGTAAATGGTTTTTCGATAAACCGAAAGACATGGCCGGAATTAATTGAACGGATAAGTACTTCACTATCGGTGTGACCCGATACGATAATTCTGATTGCTGTCGGATATTTTTCGCGGATACGAGCCAATAATTCTGCACCATTCTCGCCCGGCATCCGATAATCCGAGATTACTACTTGAATCTCGCGGTTTTCGATTTTTTTCCACGCATCTTCTGCTGAGCTGGCGAATACACCCTCGATACCGAGAGTTGAAGTAAACTGTCGATAAAGATTTATTATACTCGGTTCGTCGTCTACAAACAGTATTACCGGTCTTTTATCCACAATTTTTCCTTTCCCAAGAAAATTGCTGAATTGTTGCTAAGCACCGCGAACAAATAGCGAAACAATGTAATACTTACCTTTTCCGATTGATGTACTGGGTATTCTTTAAATCTTTTTTATTTAGTGTCGAGGGCGGTACGGATTACTTTCAGTAAGTCACTCGTCTTGAACGGTTTTTGTAAGAAAGGGTATCCTTGGTCTTGAATTTGATGCACAATTACTTCCGTTGTATAACCGGAGGTATAGACTACCTTTGTACCCGGATAT
The DNA here is from genome assembly GCA_964589795.1 of uncultured bacterium. Taxonomy (GTDB): domain Bacteria; phylum Electryoneota; class JAOADG01; order JAOADG01; family JAOADG01. The sequence continues at coordinate 4,226 of CAZPUW010000027.1, read as the reverse complement.
CGTGCTTTTGCCCACTCCACAAGCTGCGGCCCGCTTAATTGTGGCATAATGACATCAGTAAGGATAAGATTGAATCCGTTTGGTTCATGTAACAGTAAACTCAATGCCTCTTTACCGTTGCGTGCAGTCGTTACATGATAACCATATTGTGTCAGAATCAACTTAATCATGTCGAGAATAGCTTTCTCATCTTCTATCACTAATATATGCTCATTTTTCCCCAAGACATTGTCATGGGTCACAAGAGCGTTCTTTTCAATAGCTTCCATTACAATCGGTAGATAAATAAATACCGATGTTCCCTTTCCTTCTTCACTCACGATTTGTACCATTCCATCAGATTGACTGATTATACCGTGAACCATTGCCAACCCCAAACCGGTACCCTTTCCTACCGGTTTGGTTGTGAAAAATGGTTCTAACGCATGCTCCCGAACCTCTTTGCTCATTCCGGTACCGATATCGGAGATTGCTAACGTACAATAGCGACCCGGTTCGAATTGTGATGGCTCGGAGATTTCTCCCGATTGAAAAACTGTGGTCGAAGTACTGATTGTAATTTTACCACCGTTGGGCATCGCATCGCGTGCATTGACCACGATGTTCATGATGACTTGTTCCATTTGCCCGACATCGGCTTTGGTGTTCGGTAAATCATTATCGAGTAAATAATGTAATTCGATATCTTCACCGATGAGCCGCCCCAGCATTTTATGCATGCTCTGAAGGATATCGTTGAAATTAACAACTTTCGGTTGATGCGGTTGCCGTCGGCTGAAAGCCAATAATTGTCTTGTTAGCGCGGTTCCACGGTCGACCGTTTGTCGAATGAGTTGTAACCCGTCTTGAATAGGAACATTGTCTTCCGTAGCAATCGCCAGCAATTCCGCGTTTCCTTGAATAATCGTCAACAGGTTATTAAAATCGTGTGCGACACCACCGGCAAGACGCCCAATCGCTTCCATTTTCTGCGATTGCTGGAGTTGATCTTCTAATTGGCGTTCCCGGGTAACATTTCGCTTCACAGCGACATAGTTTACGGTTCTACCACTTGCATCGCGGATGGGAGAAATCGTTGCTTCTTCTTCGAAGACACTGCCGTTTTTATGGCGGTTGTAAAAATGGCCACGCCAAACTTCGCCGCTTTTAAGCGTTTCCCACATCTTCCGGTAAAACTCTAAGTCGTGCTTTCCGCTTTGGAGAATACGTGGATTCAAACCGATTGCTTCGCTATGAGAATATCCGGTATTCGCGTAGAATGCTGGATTCACGTATTGAATCCTTCCTTCGGCATCGGTAATGATAAATGTTTCTTTCGTTTGCTCAATTGCTGCCATTAACCGGTACCGGTCTTCTTCAGCCCGTTTGCGGTCTGTTATATCACGAATCGTTGCTTGCAAAAAGCGATCATCGCCTAAGTCGATTTGGTTTAAATTGACTTCGCTCTCGAATACGACGCCGTCAGGCCGTTGAAATTGCCATTCGAATTGTGTGTGGTTTGATTGTGCAATCGCGATACTGACCTGATCGGAAAGTTGAGAAGAAAGCATCCCGTTGGGTTGGTGCTCCGGTGAAAAATGCTCCGGTTGTTTCCCAATTAGTTCTTCTTTCCGTAATCCAAACATAGACGTTGCGCGGTCGTTACAATCGCTAATTTTACTTTCGTTTATAATAAGTATTGCATCGTTCGATGTTTCGAAAAGTGACCGATATTTATTCTCTTTTTTGTGCAACTCCTTTTCAGCTTGTCTGCGTTCGTACAATTCTCTCTGCACTTGATCAAGTAAGGTCGAATTAGTTAAAGCAAGTGTAATATGCTGAGCAAGAGATTCAATAAACTGCAAATCTTCCTCGGTATATGTATTTAAACGGGAATTTTGTACCTGTACCACACCGATTGGCCGATTACCGACAACCAAAGGAACAAAAATTGCTGAAGTAGGATGGAGATCTCTATGTGTCGGATCAGTGATGATTTCACCATCCGAACCAATTACATGTGTAGATTGTGTATGTTTGATATTTATTCGTAAATCGCTGATAAGCATTGATTTTCGGGTGCGGATCGCTTCGCTTTGAATACCGGAACCCGGTGGTTCTAACGGAATAGTGGGAAATTTGGTTTTATCAAGTTTTTTTCCGTTTTTCCAACCTGCTTCAAAATGAATCAAATCATGTTCGGGATCAAGTGAGGAAAAAAACACGGCACAAGATTCGATTGTGTTCTGGATACATTCGTACGCAGTTGTATAAATCGCGTCAGGTTCCAATGTCTGGTTTAATAATTGACTGGTGCGATTCAATAAATCCAGACGTTCGGAACGAAGCTGTAATTTCTCCTCTAAATGTTTCCGCTCCGAAATGTCGATGATAATTCCCATCATATGGGTAGGTTTACCCGCCTTATCCCGCTCGACAATTTCACCGCGATCCAACACCCAAATCCAATTTCCCGCTTTTGTTTTTTTACGATGTTCGTTTTCGTAGTAATCGGATTTTCCCTGTAAATAGGAATTTAAGTTATTTAGAAGTGTAGATAAATCGTCGGGATGAACGGTACTCATCCAAAATTCCGGCCTGTACTGCAACTCTTTGGGTGTGTAACCGAGCATTAAAGCCCATTCCGCACTGAAGGTTTTGATATCCTCTTTTAAATTCCAATCCCAAACACCAGCTCGTATTCCTTCCAGTGCAGCCCGTAAACGTTCATGGCTTTTATCCAATTCGTGCTCGATGAACGTTTTCTCCGCCACCATTTTAGCTTGGCTCATTGCAGATTGAATTGCCGGTACGATACGGGATAAATGTTCTTTGATAACGTAATCGGTCGCGCCCGCCTTCATACATTCGACGGCGGTTTCTTCGTTTGTCGATCCGGTGAGAATAATAAACGGCGTATGGGGCGAATGTTTTTGAGCGATAAAGAGCGCTTCCATTCCGTTAAAACGAGGAAGTGAATAATCGGAGATAATGATATCCGGCTTGAATTTGGCCAGTTGCAGGGTAAATTCTTCGCGGGTTTCGACGCGAATGTCTTTGAATTTAATATCATTTAGTTTGAGTTCGCGCTCAACTAATTCCAAATCGGATGGAAGGTCTTCAACACATAGTATTTTAATCAAGTTGTCCACGAAGGACCCTTTCGAGATGTCGAATGTTCAAAGTTAAATCGGTTTAATTCAAGTTCAACCCGAATCGGAATTTGCAAAGTGATGGTAGCCATCCGGCTCTAATGAGGTGGTTCATTTAAAAGCAACCAATACAATCCGAGCTCACAGACCGCATCGATAAATTTATCGAAATCTACCGGCTTAACAATATAACTATTCGCGCCAAGTTGATAGCAAGTTTTGATATCCGGTTCTTCCCGCGAAGAAGTTAGTATTACTACCGGAATCTTTCTTAGTTGATCATGGCTTTTAATACTACTAAGGACTTCTATTCCATCCACTTTTGGCAATTTTAAATCCAATAGAATCAATCTTGGTGTAATTTCAGAACTTCCTTGGTATTTGCCTCTTCGGAATAAGAAATCGAGCGCTTCGATGCCATCATTGACTACAGTGATGTTGTTTGTCAGGTTTTTCTGGCGAAAGGCGCGTAAAGTCAATTCCACGTCATTTGGATTGTCCTCAACCAATAGAATGTCAAGTACGGAGCTACTCATGTGTTCTCTTTTCTTGGTAGTGCGAAGTAGAACTTTGCACCTTCGTTTAGTTTTCCTTCCGCCCAAACGCGACCGCCGTGCCGTTCAATAATCCGTTTGACTATCGCGAGCCCGACACCGGTGCCTTCAAATTCGCTGCTGCTGTGCAGACGTTGAAATACTCCAAATAATTTATTCGCATATTGCGGATCGTAACCGATACCATTGTCGCTTATCGAGTAAATAATTTCTTTTCCATCAACATTTCCATTTACCTCGATAAGGGGGTGGTCGCGCGATGAAGAATATTTGACCGCGTTCGATACCAGATTTTTGAGTACCTGACCCAATCGGAATCGATCACCGATGATAAATAACGGTTCAGAGTGGTGTTCGATCTCGATACGATGTACCGTTAATGATTCGATGAAGGGGGCGGTCACTTCTTCGAGAAATTCGGGAATGTTTACTAATTGCAGGTCAAGTGTCATCTCACGTTTGGCTTCCAGGCGAGAGATGTCGAGCAGATCGTCGATGATTTGGCCGAGCTCAGTGGCCTCTTTATTGATCAAAGATAGGT
>CAZPUW010000026.1:0-14778 GCA_964589795.1 uncultured bacterium | reverse complement strand
TTTCCCGAAAGCGAAAAAGCAGCAAACGAAACTTTGGCGGTACCGATTTATCCCGAACTGACTACCGACCAAATTAGCTATGTAGTAGACACGATTAAGGAGTTCTACCGCAAACATGCATAACAATCGAATGCGTAGCAGTTCGAAATTCCGTTCAATTTGTATTAGAACGGTGTTAGTTATCGTTGGGATGGTTGCTTCCGCTTCCTTTGGTCAGGGAATTCCGATTCCGCAGGATTATGGATATTCCGACCGGATGCAAGCAATCATCGATGCCGGAGTAGCGTGGGGTTCGAACTCGACTTTCCATCCCCTTTTAATTAAACCATCTTCTGCAGATTCGTTGCGGTCGCACGATACTAAAACACCACTTTGGTTGCGTCGTTATATCACCGATTACCTCGACCGTGAACAAGCCGCAATCGACAGCTCGGAGAACGGCCTTGGTGTGCATAGCCGATGGACACTAAGTACGATTGTTCCCGGCGGATCGAACCGTACATTTAATCGTACCGGCGTATCGCCCGAGTTATGGGTGCATACTTACTACCATCGAAATATCTACATCTATTTTCAAGTCCGTGCTACAACCGAATCAGCGTCGCTTGATCACTATGTCGGTGTATCACAAAAAATTTCACGCGCTGGTTTGAGTAGCGCTGAAGTTGACCAATCGTTGTTCGGGTACCGGAATAACTGGATAAAAGTCGATTTTGGTCGTTCGCGAGAAATATGGGGTGCTGAGCCCGAAAACAATTTATTGCTTGCCGGTTCTTCTCCCGCTTACGACCGTATCGCTTTGGAATTGCGTTTCAAACGCTTTACTTATCGGTGGTTTGACGCATACCTCGAAACAATTCCCAATCCCGATTCGATACTAACCGATCCCGATGTCCAGCGGTACATGTATGGCAGGTGTATTGAATACAATAACGGTTCGAATTTGATATTGAACATCGGTGAAACCGCAGTTTACGCTGGGCTCAACCGTCCGCTCGAGATTTCTTCGCTTAATCCATTCTCTGAACACCTTGAAATCAAAAAAAATGGACGCGAGAATGCGACTAACAACCAATCGAATCAGGTGATATTTACCGGAATGGATTGGCTTGTGTTGCCGAATCTTCGATTTTCAGGAACACTTGCCGCCGACGAGTGGCACATCGAAGCGAGCGAACGTAAAACAACGAATGATGCATTATTGTATTACGGGCGTTTGGCATGGTCGCCAATCCGTACCTCGCATTTGCTCACGTTGTATGGTTTCGGTTATCGGATAGACACGCAGGCATTACAACATCGCTATGGCAATGAAAACGCGGTAACCCATTTTCAACCCATTGGAGAATCGATGGGAAACGATGCCGACAATTTTGCTGCCGGTTTAAAGTTAACTTTACCTCAACCAGTGATGCTCGATGTCGCGTACGGTCGGCAACGGGCGGGAGACAACTCATTATTGCTCCATCCGTATGTTGGATACACACAGGATTCGATCGGATATTCCCGCGTCCCATTCCCAAGTGGAGTTGTTCGAACCAACTACTATTTGCTCGCAAAGCTCGATACCCATTTTCTCGATGGTTTGAATGTTCAGGCGCAGGGTCACTTCGATCTTGCTCATCATGGCCCCGATAGTGCAATGGAAATGTGGACGGTAACGTTACAGTACACTATGCCCTATTCGTTCTACTCACATGACGAGTGGACTCGATGATACGAATTCTTGTCGGTGGTGATTTCCTACCAATATTACGGAGTGAACCGTTTGCAAAAGCCGGTGATGTGAAGGCGTTATTTCCCGATCACTTGGCGTTGTTCCAATCCGCCGACTTATTTGTGCTCAACCTCGAATGTCCGCTTTGCAGTTTCGACCAACCGGCAAAAAAAGGTATTAGCCACGCATTTCGTGCGCATCCCGAGTGCGTCAAAGTATTGAACGCTATGGGTATCACAACTGTTAACCTTTCGAATAATCATATCATGGATTATCAGGAAGACGGATTTCGCGAGACTATTCACCATTTGGATGATGCGGGTATCGAGCATTTCGGTGCCGGTATGAATTTGAAAGAAGCCGAAATCCCATGGAAACGCGAGTTACGCGGGTGTAAAGTTGGAATGGTCGGCATTTCTTCGCATGAATTCAACATCGCAAGTAGTGACACTGCCGGTGCTTATCCGATAGATGTGTACACGATAGGCCAAAAGCTTGAAGCATTGCGAGTAGAAGTTGACTTCTTATTGGTACTCGTTCATGCCGGTAATTATAACTACCGTTACCCTTCGCCAAGATTACAAAAGTTATGTCGAATGTTAGTTGACTTTGGTGCGGGAGCAGTGATATGTCAGCACTCACACATTGCCGGAACTATTGAAGAATATAATAATGCGTTGATTGTATACGGTCAGGGAAATTTTCTGTTCGATCATAAACACCGTTCGAAAGAATGGAATGAAGCTTTTTTGGTTGAATTGCATATCGGTAAAGATGCCGGAAAGCGTTATCTGTTGCACCCATTTGAACAATCAGGAAACGAACCCGGTGTTCGTAAATTATCCGCCGAAGGAGAAGAAAACTTTTGGCTAACCATCACCGACCGGAATAAGCGATTAATCGAACCGGGTGGAGTAGAGCGGCTTTGGCAGGACTGGTGCCGACAAAGTGAAGGCGACTATTATTACAAGTTCATTTCGGAGAGTCGTATTTTTCGGCGCTTGGATAGGTTGTTCGGAATTGCAAAGCGGATAATTTCCGGGCGGCGACGATGGCTTCTTCTCAATACGGTACGATGTGAACAACATAATGAACTCGTTGAAACTATGCTCGATAACGATGATTGACGCACTTCTAATACTACAATTCTCATGAGCGCTTTTTTCTTATATCGTGATGATGTCGATCTTGACTTTTCCGCCGCGGAACAGGTCTTTTCTGTGCTTGGTGCACCGAAACAGTATTCTTGTGGTAAGTATAAGATATGGTTATACAAAAAAGCCACCGATAACGATTTCAATATCGCTGTTGAAGATGATGCTACCGCATTTATCGTAGGTTCTCTTGCCTATTCCGGTTCACAGGGTTCATCACTGAAAAATGCTTTGCATGATTGGTTAAACGGTTCATTGTCTGCGGAAAAATGTGTTGGTGTTTTCGTATTGATTTTTCTTCGCAACAATCGGATTTCGTTTGTATCGGATGGTTCGGGAATCCAAAATCTATACTATGATACCGGCTGTCGCGCAATTTCTTCTTCGTTCTATGCATTGGTTCAAGCGCTGCCTGAAAAGCTAACTTTAAATCGGGATGCGGTGGTTGAAAATCTGGTGACAGGGTTTCTTGTAGCGCCTGATACAATATTTAATGAAATTTCCCGATTCGATTTAAATGCTCGGACTCAGTTCAAGTTCGAAGGAATAGCAACCGCTAAATTAATTCTACCTCCTCCGGATTTGCCGCCTATTCGCAACCGTTCCTTGATGGTTGAATTTGAACTCGAGCGGTTGAAAAACCGCTATCAAATCCTTGCCGAACATAGAAATAATTGCTTTCATAATGAGGAAGTACCATTTGACCTTGGGTTGTCCGGGGGTTATGACAGCCGGCTGCTTTTTTTATCAGCTCGTGAGACATTAAAAACAGTTGCTTTGCATACTCATTGGAAAGCTAAGCCGGATAGGGATCTTCAAATCGCATGCAATATTGCAAATGCGGCGAATTTGCCGCTATTTGAGCAGGAAGTTCGAATTCTATCTGAAATGAATCGGGAAGAACTTGTTCTCTTAATGGAAGACTCTTTTCATTTTTACGATGCGCACATACGGGTAAACTGCAATTTACTTTCGCACTTACGGTCGCGTAGCTACCGGTCGACAATGTTGAATGGAAACCGCTTGACATTGAATGGTGTCGGTGGAGAATTATATCGAAATGAAGATCGCGTCATTGGCACTCAGAAGTTGAATCGTTGGTTGAAAAAAGATGTCGTATTACATGAAGCGCCTGACAGTTTCGAAGATATTCGGGCCGAACAAAATTGCATATTGCGCCTTCGCGATAAAATATTGAACGTTCTTTTGTTGTCGGGTGACAATATTGACCTTGCTCGGATTAAGCAATATTATGCGCAAATTTGGATTCCAGCCGGCCCGGGAATTATAGCAAATGCGCATAGTCAATTGTCGGATATTTTCTTTCCGTTTGTCGACGCGTCGGTGACACCCTATGCGCTGAGTGCTGTGCATCACTTATCTGTGAATGGTCAATTTGAAGCGGAAATGATTACACAGCTTGATCCAAAGCTTGCGTCGCTTCCATCTACTTACGGTTATTCGTTCGCCAAGCTTCCAAAGAAAGAGTTGTTTAAATCGTACTTTAAATGGTATGTCCGTCCACTCACTGAGCGGTATTATCAGCGTGTTAGAAACAAGAAATCTAAATTTTCAGGGCTTTCTCAAAAAGCTTCGGATAAAGAAATCGATAAATTTGTGAATCAGCAATTGGAATCGGTAATGAGTTGGAATCTTCCGATTAATTGGGATGGATTATGTACCTCTACCGATCCGTATCACCGGGCGGTCGATTTTGGTTATTTGTTGAATAAACTTTCAACGCGGATACGTCAATAAACTTATAAGCGTAACATGAACATTGAAGGACCCACATTCACTCTGATCTTATCCGGCGACATCTCGGCGGCGGCTCAGCAATATATCTGCGAGTTGATACTGAATCAGGCGGGTGTGGAAAATACAATTCGAATAATTTCAATTGGAGAGCCCGGACTTTACTTGAGTAGTAAACTGGTTTTAGCCGGTTCTGAAATAAAAGATTTTTATACTATTGTCACGTTGCAAGGCGAGTTGAAGAGTGGGCAATTCGATGGTTACGGAAGATCGGTGTCTCAGCTTACGGAAAGTCAGGCGGCGCAACCGTTAGTATCGGTTGTCGCTTGGCGGTTGCGTGAACGCCTCTCTGAACTGGGCTTGCCGGTAATAAAACAGTCGGCGAATTTTTCGGTTATTTGTTCGCATGATGTCGATCGTGTCACTAGCCGCGAATGGACGTATTTGGCAAAATCTGTGTACAATCAGATTATGCACACAAATTCTGAAATATTACCTTTGTTTCGCGCACTCGACACGAAACTGTACCTTCGTAACTTGGAACGATTATTGACCTTTGAACATGAACAAGGTATTGGGGGTTATTACTTTTTTCTTTCTGGTTCTTACGGTACTGGACGTTATGAAAACCGGTACTCGATAAATTCGAAACTTGCAACTACTTCGATTGAACGAGTGGTGGGGAATGGCGGTACGATTGGACTGCACGGAAGTTATTTTGCATGCGACCACGATACCTATGCTGAAGAAGCGGAAAGATTGCGGTATGCCTGCCGCCAACCCGTGACGACGCATCGAAACCACTACCTTCGTTTCGATCCGATTAACTTGTGGACTCAACTTGAGCGAGCGGGAATACGGTATGATTTTAGTGTCGGCTTTCCGAATCGTATGGGCTATCGAAGTGGATTGACGGGGCCGTACAACGGTTTTGATATAAAACGGGACACGGAATCCGGCATTACCGAAATACCGCTCATTTTGATGGATCGAACTTATTACCTTGATGATATGGCAAAATCACTGAACGAACTAAAAGCATTGTTGGAACCGGTAGCGCGTAATGGCGGTGCAGTTTCAATATTGATCCATCCGGAATCATTTGTTCAGGATGAAAGATGGTATGAATTTTACCAGGAGTTTATTACAATTGCCCGTTCTTTTGGTGCGGACTTATCCGGGAAATTGACACCTTGGGTTAATTTATAGCTTTCAGGCGGGGAAACTGGTCTAAATTAGTCTTTCATTGAGATAACCGGACACTTAAAGTCTGTTAGTAATCCTAACACAGTAGTCGTATACAAAATATATAATAACAATCGCTTAGAAGTTTAACCAATCGTCCACGCCTGATTAGTGATTTATGCGTATCATTCTGTGTTATTGGTGCAACAGACTACAGAGTGTACATTTTGTACTTATCAATATTCGAGTGTGGTTTTTACCATTACATCGAAAACTAAAAGTTATTCATAGGTCGAAATGAAAAAAGCATCTACCATTTTTACACGAGAACGACTTTACAGTTTCTGGCCGTTTGTGCTTGCATTATTTCTCTACGGGCTCCTTTTCATTGCCCGATTGGAGACGTTTAACTCGTTCATCAATAAAATCGTCGGGCCCGTGTTTTCCGCAGTTATTGTCTTATTTTTTATGCGACAGTTGAAAGAGTTTCCACCAGAGATTTATATTTACACTTTTTTCGTTATATGGGGTTTGACCGGATTGTTTGTTGTTGTTGATAGCGATGTCTATTGGTTGATGTATACCCGCGCTGTACAAGTTTTTATCTTAATGGTTTTAGTAACATTGGTAATGTTGACTTATGGTGATCCAAGATTACCGTTGATAGCGATGGCTTTAACCTCTCTTTCTTTTCTCGCTTATAGTTATTTCGGCGGTGATATCACTACACTCGAAATCGATTCGCAAAAAGACCGGATTGGCGGGTTGATTGGAAACGCGAACGGTTTCGGTTACATAATGCTATTAGGGGTAGTGAGTGCATTTTACTTCTGGCAGGAGCACCGTTCCATAATAGTGCGATTTGTAATTTTAGTACTGATTTCGATTTTCGGAGTCGGCATTTTGGTTTCGGCATCCCGTAAAACTTTCCTTGGATTTGTTCTCTTTTTCGTTTTTTGGTTTGTATTTTGCATGCGGAAAACGTTGCTGAACAACTGGAAGTTTGTACTGGCCTCTCTCGTACTTCTTATCTTTGCTTATCAAGGTGTCTATTACGTTTTGGAGCACACCTACCTTGGCTCTCGCTTTTTCGAATTCCAAAATATGCAGGATATTAAAGGCGATAACCGCTACGAGTTGTACAAAGAGGGCTTCGCAATGGCCAATAAAAATCCATTCTTCGGAGTCGGAATCGGAAATTACGGTTATCATGCTTACGAACTTACATACGCCCATTCCGATTGGATGGAAATACTCTCAACGATGGGTTATGTAGGTCTTAGTATTTACATCATTTTTTACGCTGCAATATTTTTGCGTATGAGAAAGATAATACGGTTAACGAACGACCCTAAAATTGTTTACTACATCAATTTTTGGCGGGCTTTTCTTCTTGCTCACCTGATTATCGCATTTGGTCGTCCCAATTTCAATGATTTGTTTGCCATGACAACCATCGGTTTTATCATTGGTTATATCCGCCATGTTGAGATGATCAAACTCGGACGTTTCGTACTTAAGAGTCCAATTCCGCAAGTGCCTATACAAGGGGCGGGTTCTCCAATTCCAGCCACATCAAAAGTGTACTCGCAGTGAAAACGTTCTAACCCATACATAAATTGTAGAGTAATTTTGTGATTGACAACTTGCGAATATGTCACATCAGCAGCATGCACGAACAAATCGACGACCGTATCTTTCAACGATGCTGTCTTGCGCTGGTAAGAGAAGGGTGTGAAGTTTCCTACATCGTTCAGCATGAAAATGCCGAAACGATTTTGGGTGTTAAAATTGTACCGTTAAGAATTCGTAGTGGATGGAAAAGGAGAATATTTAGTACGTTTGAGGCATATCGGAAGGCAGTGAAAACCGATGCTGATATATACCAATTCCACGATTTCGATTTGCTGCCTTGGATGTATTTGTTGGCAAAGAAGAAAAAGGTTGTGTACGATATCCACGAAAATATTCTTGATCGAACATTGCATTTACCATTTCCGAAGTTCGCTACCTATCTGATAAAAGGAGTTGAAAATTTCATTGTGAGGAAATTAGCCGGAATAGTTCCGGTTAGTGACAGTCTGTCGGATATTTACAAAGGGAATTTTCGTAAAAGTTGTGTCGTTCATAATGTTGTCAATCTGGAACGAATGAAGGCCGTGGATTTGTCGGAGGTGGAAAAAGAAGATTATCCTGTAATTTATACTTCAGGTAATTTGAATAACCACCACAACTGCCGCGAAACGATTAACGCGATGCCATACATTCTGAAACGTAAACCGGATGTCATATTGCGGTTTGCTGGGTCTTATGGGCCACCGGACGATTATCGCGAAGAATTGGAACAATTGGCTAAGAGTTTGGGTGTCGAAAAGAACGTACAGTTTCAAGGGATGCTCCCTTGGTTGGATAATTTTAAACGTACGACCCGTGCGCATATCGGTTTAGTCGTTATGGAAGACAATCCCAATGCGAAAATTGCCCTTTCAAACCGTTTTTTTGAGTTTCTTTATTGCAAAATTCCGGTAATTGTGGAAGACATCGGCGAATTTCACAGGTTAATTTTGGAAACGAATTGTGCGGTTTTAGTTGATTCTACCAAGCCGGAACAATTAGCTGATGCAGTGATATTTTTACTCGATAATCCAGTGAAAGCAGCCGAAAACGCTCAACGGGGATATGAGTTGGTCATGAAAAAGTATAACATCGAATCTGAAATTGGCGGTTTAATGAGATTCTACCGCGATATCGTATCCTCAAACTAATCGGAAACAAAAATTTAAAAACCAGTATACGAACCTTTAGGAACTTCAATCGAATGGACAAACTTTTCAAGTGGCTTGCGAAACAAGATAAACTGCGCGCGGTTTCTCCTCTTTGGTTGAAAAAAATCGTAAAGGGATCTTCTGGTATTTACCGTTATAACTTACAGCATTGGGCGGCTGAAAATCCTTATTCGGGAACTCCCGATGAATGGAAATATCAAGCTAAATCCGAAACGAAAATTGGTATTGTCGGTACGATTTCACAGATACATCGGCACTACTTATCGGCTTGCCACGAGATGGGAATCTCATACGAAGTTTATAATCTTTATCAAGACGATTGGATAACTCAATTTATAGAATCCGACTGTAAACTTTTTATGGTATGGCCGGAGATGAACACATCGTTATGGAAACAAATATTCGACGAACGTATTCATATTCTTGTTAACTTCCTTGGTAAAAAAATCTACCCCGATATACCCGGAATTTGGATATACGAAAGCAAACGCCGAACCCGTGACTGGTTATTGACCCATCATATTGAACACCCACAGACTTGGGTCTTTACCGATGAGAATGAAGCGAATCAGTTTGCATCGAAATGCAGTTTGCCGGTTGTGTTTAAAACAAATACCGGTGCCGGTGCGAATGGCGTTATGATTATAAAGAAACGCGCCGAATTGAAAAATTTAATTCACCGTTGTTTCGAAACGGGCTTGATTGTTGAACGTGGTGATCCTCGAGACAGGCAATGGGGATGCGTTATTTTACAGGAATATCTGCCCGACGTGAAAGAGTGGAGAATGGTAAGAATCGGCGACTCGTATTTCTGCCGCTTCAAAGAAAAATCCGGCGAATTCCATAGCGGATCCGGCACCGTGAGTTGGGCGCAACCCCCACAAATATTACTTGACCGCTTGCGGACAATAACCGATGAAAACGGATTTACCAGCATGAACATCGATTTCTTCGAAACAACCGATGGTCGTTATCTCGTGAATGAGATGCATACCGTTTTTGGCGGGATTATTGATAAAAATGTCAAACGCAATGAAGCCCACATGGGGCGTTTCAAGTTCGACTCATCCCGAAACGTATGGTCTTTTGAAAGTGGTTACTTTTATCAGAATGCTTGTGCAAATCTCCGTATCGAATACGCGTTGAATCATATCGGGGATTTGTAACTGTGGCACTACTACAATCCGATAAGACGGACACGTTCGAAGATATTCTCAATTTAAGTGGTAGAAAAAATACTACTACCGGGAAATTATACGATACCATTCGGAAGACTTCGCTTTATTTTCGTCCGATGGTCGCAGCATACCGCGATATCGATCCGAACACACGTCTGGTAGTAGATATGCCGCCTCCCGGCAGGTACCGGTTCGATTGCGTGGATATTATGCGCAAACGCTATTACCGGTATTTCGATGCCAACGGTGTTCCGATGCGGCCTTATGCGGATACATTTATTTATTCCGATACCAATATGTGCTCGTTTGCTTTGGGACTATACGATTTGTATTTGCAAACCGGTAACTACGCTTTTATTAAACGGATGACGGCAGTCGCCGATAAGATACTCGATCTAGGATGTGAAGAGTTGGATGGAATAGTATTTAGAAATGTGATCGAGGGTTCGACCGAACGTGGTGATATTTCTGCAATGAATCAGGGACAGTCAATAAGTGTCTTAATTCGGGTATGGCAAGTTACGAAGGAAGACAAATATTTACGCGCTGCAAACCGGGCAATTGCGCCATTCTATGTTTCGAAAAATGAAGGTGGAGTCGTCGGCACGTTGCCTAACAGTGGCATGGTTTGGTATGAAGAGTATCCTCTCACACCGTTTCATGTATTAAATGGTATGATTTACGGCTTATGGGGTCTTTACGATTTGGCGGCGGCGACGTCGAATATCGAAGCGAAAAAGTTGTTTAATACTGGCGCGGAGAGCGTACTTAATGCCCTTCCCGAGTTTGATACTGGATTTTGGAGCACGTATTGGGTCCCGGATAAGCAAGAGGATAGGTATGTTGCAAGTATTGCTTACCACTCTTGCCATATAATCCAACTTCATGCATTAGGCGATCAAACCGGACGAAAAGAATTCCATGATTGGGCAACCAAGTGGCATCGGTACAGCACAATGCCGGTTAATCGTGCCCGCGCGGCGATTGCTATTGCCCAGTCCAAAATCCACCAAATTACCCACGGTATCAAGTAAACAATGTCGACACCCTTCCACCTTGGCCGAAAACTAAAAGTGTTGATGTTGGTGAATGGATTTCCCACAATCGAAAATCCCAGTAACAATGTTTTTAACTTCCGGGCAGCGAAAGCGCTTAACGAGCTTGTCGATTTGCGTGTAATCCATTTACGGGTTTGGCGACCCGGTAGAAAGTTCGATGAACTCGTTCCGTACGAAGGAATTCAGCGAAGGATATTGGCATTCCCAATGGGAATTATGACCGGTGTCAAGCCGCTCGACAATACGATTACCGCTTGGGATGTGTATGTCACACATATACTTGGGCAGCGGTGGGCGCGCGAGTGGATTTCAGAATGCGATTTGATACACTCGGTTTGTGTGTCATATTCCGGAATTGTCGGTGGGCATTGGGCTAATCGATTCAGGAAACATCATGTTACACAAGCCATCGGTAAAGACATTCATTCCGAAATGAAAGAGATGAAATCGTGGCGCACTATTCGCGGCTGGAATAAAAATTTGCAAGGCGTTTCCTGTAACTCGCAAGCGCTTGTCGATGATTTTCTTCTTACCTATCCCGGCACACCGAATGTAAAAGCAATCTATCGTGGAGTAGATTCAAATCATTACCGCCCTGACGGTGAAAGAGCCGGACCGCTATCAGAAATTCCCAATCCAATTCGTTACTTATTTGTCGGTGGCTTAGCAAATTTTGCCGGTGGGTTTGGAACAAATAAAAAGGGTGGTGAGACGCTAATGGCCGCATGGAAACTGGCCGAAGACAAACCGGAATTGCAAAATAGTACGCTGCTTTTTGCTGGCCCTAAAGTCGATTCCAATCGCGTCGAAGAATGGCGAAAAGAATTGAAATATCCTGACCGTGTTTATATCGGTGGTTTAATCGCTCCCTCGGATATGCCCAAAATAATGCGTAGTGCAGATGTGTTACTCTTGCCAAGTTTGGTCGAAGGGACTCCCAATGTGGCGCTGGAAGCGAGTGCGTCAGGGTGTGCGGTGTTTGGAAGTGACGTTGGTGGTACACCCGAGATAGTTGCCCATGGTGAAACCGGAATTATTTTACCGCCGGGTGATGTGCAAGCATGGAGCAAAGTGCTTATAGAGTATTCAAATAAACCGGAACGCATTTCGGAAATGGGAAAAGCCGCACGCGAGCGGATGGTCGCGAAATTTGATAAAAAGCATTTTGCTACGAACATTCTTTCTCTGTACGAAACGGCAATGCAAATTCCGTTTGAGGGTTAATGACAACAATGGCGGAAAATCCCTCAAAACCTTATGATTATCTAAAACGCCTGATTGACGTCATTCTCGCTGGTGGTGCATTGCTTGTTTTATCGTGGCTGTTATTGATACTCACAGTATTCATAAAATTATCCTCGACCGGCCCAGTTTTCTTTTTTCAGGAACGTGTAGGTCGAAAACGGAAAATATTCCGCATGGTTAAATTTCGTACAATGGTAGTGGATGCACCTAAACTCGGTGCTGCTGTCACTACGAAACACGACCCGCGAATAACATCCATTGGTAGAATATTGCGCCGGACGAAACTCGACGAACTTCCTGAACTATGGAATGTTTTTATCGGCGATATGAGTCTAGTCGGCCCGCGTCCCGAAGTTCCGAAATATGTAAATCTCTACTCAATGGATTGGGAAAAGGTGTTCGATGTGCGCCCGGGTGTTACCGACATCGCGACCCTCCAGTTTCGCGATGAGGAAAGCGTGCTTGCGGAAGCGATAGACCACGAATCGGCGTATATTAAAGTCGTAATGGCAATCAAAATGGAAATGGCGCTCGATTATGTTCAGCGCCGTTCGTTTTGGCTTGATGTAAAAATTTTATTTCTAACGGTGTGGGGAATTACCCTCGGTAGGTTTTTCATGCACCCGTCTAAAGAACAAACGGAACGCGCTATTGCAGAAATTCTCGTTTTGAATCGTTCTAACGGACATCCGAATTGAAAGGATTTTATGTCTAAGTACCTCGTTACCGGTGGTGCCGGGTTTATCGGGTCAAATTTAGTCAAGGAGTTGTTGGCACGAGGAGAATCTGTTCGTGTCCTCGACAATTTCTCCACCGGGCTTCGTTCCAATCTTTCGGATGTTAAAACGAAAATTGACCTGCTCGAAGGCGATATCCGCAACTATTACAATGTCGCCGAAGCGGTAGAGGGGATTGAGTATGTCATTCACCTTGCCGCGTTACCGCGTGTTCCCCGATCGGTCAAGGATCCACTGACGTCCAATACGGTAAATGTCGATGGTACAATGAATGTCCTTGAAGCATCGCATCGTGCAAAAATTAAACGCTTGGTGTTCGCTTCGAGTTCATCCATCTACGGCGAAGGTGCCGAAACCGATAAAATCGAATCGATGATTCCGAATCCCGTTTCACCTTATGGTGTCTCGAAACTTGCTGGTGAAAAATATTGTCAGGTTTATACCCGCTTGTACGGTTTGGAAACCGTTTCCCTACGCTTCTTCAATGTTTTCGGCGGCAACGAAGACCCTGATAGCCCTTACTCAACTGTCGTTCCAATCTTCACCCGCTTTTTGGCGCGGGGTGATCGTCCGACAATTTTCGGTGACGGTTCCATTTCCCGCGACTACACCTACATCTCGAATGTTTTGTCTGCGATTATTGCGTCAGTTACTGCCCCGAATGCTTCCGGCGAAGTAATTAATGTCGGTTGCGGAAAAACGTATTCGTTGAAGCATGTCGTTGAGGAAATCAACAAACTACTCGGTACCAAACTTGAACCGAAGTACTCGACAGTACGTGCCGGAGACGTAAACTTTACTCTCGCTGATATCAGCAAAGCGCAACGCTTACTCGGATACAAAGTGTTGGTGGATTTTTACGAAGGTCTCGAAAAGACCGTGAAGTTTATTATGGATACGGGAAAGTAGACTGGAATAAGTTAGTATTTACAATTATCATTACAGATTGATGGCCTTTACATCCCCCCATTTCTCATGCAGGTATTTAACGACCAGACTGCGGTGGCATTCATCCGCTTTCGCTTCACTGCACAATAGTACACTCCGTTTATCGAATAATTTCTTGTCAATTTTTGTTTCGATTTTCCTTTCTTTCATTAATCGCAAGAAATCTTTTTCGTAATCTCCCCACGATTGCTTTGTCTTTTTGTATCCATCAAGAATTTCATTCGTTGGTGCGAGTAACAGCTCATGAACATACTCGATATTGCAAATCGCGTTTAGGAAATACCGTAAATCCTCCATTTTCGCAAACCCGGCAAGCTGCGACGAGTTTCGCAGGCGGATATCAATCAGTCGTTCGATTTTGTTCTTTTTCAACAACTCAAAAAACTGTTCTGCGGATTTTTGTGTAAAACCGATTGTGTAAATCGTCATACTCGAATCCTCTATTTGAATTAAAACGACCTGCTTATCAAGTATTCCGCCCACGCCTGTAACAAATCACGATACCTTGACGCCGGTAGTGTTTCTAATAATGGTAACGCCTCATGGATGTATGAATTCGCTTTATCAATCGTATACTGTACACCGCCTGATTTAATTAGCCAATCCGTCACCACTCTGACATCTTCGACCGATGCGTCGGGATTTCCCAGCACTCGTGTCATGCACTGCTTTTGCTTGTCATTAGCACGGTTATATGCATAACTTACAATGGTCGTCCGTTTTCCTTCCCGCAAATCGCTTCCGACTGGTTTCCCCAATTTCTTCTCATCGCCGACAATACCGAGTATATCATCTTGCAACTGAAATGCAATACCGCACAACGACGAGAATTTACCAAGTGCTGTAACATAAGGATGTTCCGGTTCAAGTGTTCCCAAGCCAATCATCGCACCGGCTTGTGCACAAAATTCGTAAAGCACACCGGTTTTACGCCACAGCATATCGATAATTTTCTCTTCATTCAATTCATCGATTGGGAGATACGAAAACTGAACGTCGAGTACTTCTCCTTCTA
>CAZPUW010000025.1:0-15262 GCA_964589795.1 uncultured bacterium | reverse complement strand
TGCGGTCGCGGCAACGATAATTGCCTCATAAGGTGCCTGTTCCGGTAATCCATTCCAGCCATTGCAGGTTGTTATTTTTACGTTATGATAGCCAAGATTTGCCAGTTGTTCCGCAGCCGTATTAGCAAGTTCTGTTACAATCTCGATACCAAATACTTGTTTCACAATCCGTGACAACAGCGCCGCCTGATACCCGGAACCGACACCTACTTCGAGCACCCGGTCTTCCGGTTTGAGCTGAAGCGCTTCCAACATATACGCGACGATATACGGTTGGGAAATCGTTTGAGAATATCCAATCGGTAGTGGACAATCTTCATACGCTTCCGGCTGTAATTTATCCGGGATAAATTTATGGCGCGGCACCTCAGTCAATGCGCGAATAACTTCCGGGTCGTTAACACCGCGCAAGGTAATCTGTTCCCGTATCATTCGCTCGCGGGCGTTTCGATACCATTCTTCGTCGTGATAATTCGACGGTTTATTGTTCGTTGTCCGTTTTCTCCGCCGCCGGTTCCGTTGGTTCGGAAGATTGTTGCAATGACTGCCAATAACTTCGAATCCGTTGCTGCCACAAGGGGTCGACTCCCATTCTCGAGAGCTCGAGTAACCGCTGCCGCAGTTGATTTTCGATTGAATTCGGATCATACGAAATAGTAACCCGACCGCCGATATCGGTCCCCGTTTTCGATTCCCGCTTTTGGGTATAATCCTGCCGTTGCAACGAACGTTGGGCGTCCAACAAGCGGGTGAGAATATGCTGTTGTAATCGCTGAGTACGGTCATTCACGATTTTATCATGTAACTGTTTTTCCGAATCTTTCATTTCTTCGCCAAGACCATCCAGCCGTCCTGTCAAATCGCGCATCTGCTTCGATTGTTGTTCGAGTTGATTCATCATATTCGAAAGCGCGCCTTGTTCTGCGGCTAATTGCTGTAAAGCGCTTCCCTGACCGGATGAGCCGCCGGGTTGAGAGCCGCCCGACATATCCATCGGATCACCGCTTGTTCCCGGCGTTGGCATCCCTTGTTGGCCAGCCATGTCACCTGTCTTATCGTTAATCTCCGCCTGCTTGCGCGCCATTTCCGATAACGCTTTCATCATCTCTTCATAACCGGTCGAACTTGAACTTTTTTCCATTTCACCTTGTGCCTGCATTAACCTTGCGGCGCCTTCGGTCATTTGTGCCCGGGCGGCGACTTGAGGTTGCTTCGCAAGCCCTTGTAGGCGTTCGGTTATATTTACAGTCGCGTTCTCCATCGTTGCTTCAGCACCCTGCAAATCGGCCAATAGACCACGGGGAAGAAAGAATGTTTCCCGTCCCAGCGTACCGATACTATCGATAGTATTTTGCAGGCCGCGGCGGATTGCTTCCTGTCGCTCTGCCATCATCCGCGCTTGCGGGGTACGGGCATCAAGGGCATTGTATTGGTCGGTTAGTTCCTGTTGTGTGTGGGATAATTCCAATAGTTCACCGATACGCCGGTTCATTTTATCGGCAAGGTCCTTTTTCCCATTTTCACGTAGTTTCTTATTCATCTCCGATAATTTTTGGGCAAGTTGCTCGGCACGTTGCGCACCCTGTTTCGATTGTTGACTGCCTGCGCTGGATTGTTGCTGTTGAAGCGATTTCGAAGACTCGCCCAATTTCTGCGAAGCTGCTTGATCGGGATTAGTGGCATTACTCAACGTTTGCGCATCGATAGAATCGAGATGGGAATTTTTTTCTGCATCCTTCGCCGTCTCGGCGGTTTGTTCTTCGAGCCCTTTACTTTCGTTTGCCAGCTTGCTTTGTTCACGGGCAAGCGAGTCCTGTGCCGCTGAATTATGTTTGAGTGAATCGATTGCCATGTCGTTTCGCCGCGCTTGTTCAGCGACTTTTTTCGACCATTGCTCCAGCATGTCGAGGCGGCGTTCCAAACGCAATTGTTCCAGCAAAGCAAGTGTACGGTCGAGCTTCTCTTTCCATTCCTGTTGGCTTAGTTTGACATCCTGCATGGCATTGCGAATTTGATTGGCATCAAGTTTTTTTAATGCTTCCTGTAATTGCTTGAGCGCGTCTTTTAACTCAGGTGATGCAAGCTCGTCCATAAGTTCCTGCAAGCGCGAAAGTTTTTCCATCGTCTCTTGGGCTGCCGCACCGCTCTCTTCCAACTTTTTGGAGAGTTGCCGTAAGTCCTTAGCTGCTTTTTCCGTTTTATCTACTAACTCCTGTTGCCGCTCGCCCGCAGTTCGTAGTTGCTCACGTTCTTCGTGTGATAAATCCCCCTTCCGTTTCATTTTCTCGGCAAGGGTTTCCAATGATTGCGCTACCCGTTCTCCGTTTTGCGACAACGATTTTAAATCGTTGGTAATCGCATCGTGTGAAGCATCGGCCTCTTTCATCCATTGTTCAAGCGAGGGAACCTTCATTTTACGAATATCCGATATACCGCGTCCGGGGCCGGTAACTGTGTTCTGGTCATAGGCGGAAACGAAGAACTCGGCACCATCATCCGGCATCAAATCGTACCTGCTGGCATCCCATTGGATAGCTGCGCCAGCGCTTGCCGGTTCGATTTTTTGCAGCGGGAGCTTTAAAGAATCCCAATTTCCGGGAGTGCCGCTCTTGATGCTGCGGAAGATGAGATATGCGGCACCGATACCAAAATCGTCATCCGCACGAGCAATAACGGGAAGCTGGAAATTTCCGGGCATATCGCCATCGACATCCGGTGATAAGAGTGTGACCCGCGGCGATTCGTCGGGTAGAATATCGAATTTCAGCAGTGGCGGTGGCGCACCGTTCCGACCGTTTGCATCCCGTAAAACCATTTGTAATGTACCGGCATTACGCAAAGTAAATCCCGTCTGCAATGACTTGGAGTCATACTTTACGCCAATAGTGTCGGTATGCTCTCCGGAGTGGAATAATAACATTACCGACCCGATTTCACCTGTTGTGTGTGCCGACCATTCGAGCTTTGTTCCAGCCAAAACCGCCTGATCGCTTCCCGTGGTGATTTCACGCGGAGGCATCCCGCTATAACCGGGCGGCGTTAGAAGCAGTTTGCTTTCACTTACCCGGATACGGTAAAACGGAGTGAAAGTACGCTTCTCGCCGGTAATTGAACCGACTTTCGGGGTTATTTCCAAAACGCCCGAAGCGTCAGTCAGACGTAGTTCGGTAAGGTTATTGGTGAAATGGAGCGGAATTGTTTGTGATTTTCCACCATTTAATTCGGTGACGAGCGCTTCTCCATCAGTAGGGGTTTTGCTAATGGCTTCAGCTATGATGGTGATAGTGCGTACGAATGGTTCCCCGAAAGCATATTCCTCAGTATTTTCTGTCCACTCGATCCGGTAGGGGGCGGGGGGGTGAAAATCGGTACCCGGGTGCATTAGCCGGGCAAACGCATCACGTCCTCCGGGCAGTACCAGACAAAACACAATGATAGCGATACCTGCACCAAGCCGCCGGTAGAAACGCTGTAAGGGTGTTTTATCACTCAGAAAATTGGCTGGATTCAATCGTTCAATTTCGGCGACAAGGCGTTCTATTGCGAGTTCTGCAAGTGGTGAGGGGTCGTCTTGCAACTCGACAGCGTTTAGTACGCGCCCATGTCCGCCAGGTAGGGAACGAAAATGGCGGGCAAGCGTAGAATCGTTCGGAACCAGATTTTGACGGCTTCTGAATAAGGCAAATAGGGCAAAGCCCAACCATGCGAGTAACGGCAATACCGCGAGTACGAGTAACGCCCAACGTACCGGCGAAGACAACCGGAAGAAGTTCTCAAGTATTAATGCGATAGCGCCAATAAACGGCGTGGAAGGGAGCGTCCACACGAGTGCACGACGAATTCTCCCGTTCCACCAAGCGGTACGGTACGCGGTTATCCACAGATGTAAACGGTCATTACGCATCTTATAAATACAGTATTTTTATATAAAAGTACGTAGAAAGCAGCTGTAATCCGAGTCCGAAACGCTTTTAAATTTGACAAAGTTTACAAAATCTTAACAAACCGGGAAATAATTTCGTATCTTCTTCAATGATTTCGTTTAGCACGCTTCCAACCACCCGTTACACGGTTGAGCGTTTATTTCGTTCCATAAACAAGGAGGAAAAATGTTACGCAAGGTAACAATTGTTACAATCGCACTACTTATGGTAAGTTCAATGGCGTTCGCCGGTGGTTGGTCGTATGGTGCCAAACTCGGCTTGAACATTGCAAGTATGACTTATGACCCCACCCTTCCGAGTGCGGTTACGGTTAAATCGCGTACCGGTTTCGGTATCGGTGGAATCGTCAATTACAATCTGAACGACAAGATGGATATCCGCACCGATGTTCTCTATCTCCAAAAGGGCGATAAATTGGATTATCCCGGTGGTAGCGGCGAAACCAAATTAGATTATATCGCAATCGATCCGACTTTCTCTTACAAATTCGCAAATTGGGATTGCAAAATTAACCCCGGCCATGCAGCAAGCGCTTTCTTCGAAATCGGACCGGAAATTGCAATCAAAATGTCTGCGAAAGATCAAGATGGTAAGAAAATCGACGACGCGAAGAGCTCCGACATCGGTTTGAATATCGGCGTTGGCGTAAATATTCCGGTTGGAATGAGCCACCTTACTCCCGAAATTCGTTATAACATGGGTCTTACCAAGGCCTATGACAAGAGCACGGGTACCGCCCAGAGTGCGAAGAACAATGGTATCCAGATTCTGTTTGGTTACATGTTCTAATATTTGGTTGTTCAGGAAAAAGTGCGAACCGTCTGGTTCGCACTTTTCTTTTTAGCCAATCAAGGCATTTTGCAGGTAACAAAAAAGTATTACGTTTACTCCAGCGTGCCCCTAAATGGTTTTTTTACCGGATATGGAAAGTAAATGAAGATAAAGACGACCCTATTTTGTTACATCTTGCTTGCAACAACTATTTCCGCATCGACTGTTACTTCCCTCATCCAACAATTTTATGAACCGGGTTGGAAACAAAGTAGTGTGTTGCGAGATGGTATTACGGTTTCGAGAAAACCGATACCGGGCTCGGATATTGAGGCCGTGATGGTTTCGAAACCAGTTACCATCCAACCGCAAACCTTAATTGGTGTGATAGAAGACGTCGCACACTACCACGATTTTTCACCAAACTCGAAATATTTAATCGAATCGAGAATCGTATCGGTTGACAGCACCGGTATAATCGGCTATGAGTGTCTTTCGGTTCCACTGTTAACGGATCGCCATTATTTTTTCCGGCTGAGAGAAGTTCGTGATTCGCTGCATCCAAACAATGCGAGAATTGACTGGAACCTCGTTCCACCTACGGCAGAACTGATGCAATACTTGAAGGAGCATCCCAGTAAAGGGAAAGATCCAATTTTGCTCGGGGAAGGTGCCGGAAGTTGGGAATGCCAGAATATCGGTAGCGGTAAAACAATCGCTTCGTACCGGCTACATCTCGCACTTGCTGGAAATGTACCCGATTTGGTCGTTGATTTCGGCCAAAAAGTCGGGGTAATTGGCTTCTTCCGTGACGTATTGAAAGAAACAATACGACGTGATGCCGCAATGAGTGCCGACTCAACCAAGCCATCAGTAATTAAAAATTGATTAAGCCGAATTTAGTTGATTTTTCGTAACCATTCCTTTTATTCAAACCGTACAATGATTATTTTGCAAGAGCAAACCCCCAAGTTTCTAAGCTAATGTCGTCCATACCAAAGGGGAACCTCATGCGACATAATGGTTTGAATATTGGCGAATTCTCTTTTTGTATTGCAGTTGTACTTTTCGTTTTTTCCGTCAACGCCTCAGCACAACCGTGGCTCAAATACGATGAGCAATTTACCGGTATTCCCCAAAACCAAATTCAACTCCAAACCCAAACGATGGGAACAGGACACTACCGAATTACCTTCTCACAACCACAAGTACAGACC
Organism: uncultured bacterium; assembly: GCA_964589795.1. Lineage (GTDB taxonomy): Bacteria > Electryoneota > JAOADG01 > JAOADG01 > JAOADG01. The sequence continues at coordinate 9,330 of CAZPUW010000025.1, read as the reverse complement.
GAAGCGTTTGATTACCAACAATCGAAGTGGACGTATGTAAGCATCGAAGGTGAAACTCGCCTTTGGCAGGAAGGAAAGCCCGCGTTGCCCGCAGTCACCCGTTCGGTTCGGATTGCAGATCGCGGCAGAGCAACGGTAAAAATTATTTCGACAAAATTCCACGACCTAAAAGTTTCAACAGTTTGTCCACAACAACCGATTCCCATCGAAGGGAAGCCGGAGTTGTCCGATAAGCAGCTTATCATAGAAGCCGGTTTGTATAAAACCGATTCGTGGTTTCCGACCGAAATAGCGGGCATAGGCAATTATGCCATTCTTCGCGATGCCAGAATTGGTTTACTTAGTGTTTATCCGGTTCGTTACAACCCTGTTCAGGGTGTTCTACGGGTGTACGATTCAATTGAATTAGAAATCACACCCAACAATCAACCCGGAGAAAATGAACTTTATTCCGCACACCGTCCCGTTCCCAGTTTCGCTCCGTTTTACCGCGACATAATCGGTGGTGAAGAATTATACGATGAAAGCATTGCAAGTAATCCGGGGCAAATACTCTTGATTGCCCGCAACGACGCTACTATCATCAACGCACTGCAACCGTGGATAGATTGGAAAACGCAAAGTGGTCGAAAAGTCCAGTTGGTGACGCTTCCCACTACCGTTCTCACTACACCGGATGTACAAGCGGTGATTACTTCTGCATACAACAATTCGAATCCACCGCTCGAATCGGTGATTATTGTCGGTGATGGCGGTACGATGGGTAATTTCTATGTGCCTACTAACTATAACTATATCGACGTAGGTAGTGGGTGTGACTGTTACGGAGACCACGAATACTATCAACTCGCAGGCAATGATATATTGGCGGATGTTAATTATGGACGATTCTCTGTCGAAAATTTACAAGACCTAAGAAAAGTTGTTTCGAGAACGCTCGTGTATGAGAAAAACCCCAGCCGTACCGACACTACATGGTTTACCCGGGGATGGGGATATGCCGGCTATATGGGTTATTACTCGACAACTTCGATTCGACCTGCCATCCGATTCTGTAATACGATGATGTATCAGCGCGGAATCACCGATACACTTTACGACGAACATATCGGAAATGTGAGTTCGCAATTAATTAATACCAGAGTTGATCAGGGGATAAATCTGTGGGCACACCGTTCCTCGAGTGGTGCGGATATGCACCCATCCGATGTTGTAGATGTGCAAAATATCGGTCATCCATACATCGCGTTTCACATCTCCTGTTCACAGGGACATTGGTACGGTGCGGGAAATGTAGGAGTAAACGAGGCGGAAATCCGACTCGGTATCCCTTCACAACCATTAGGTGCGCTTACGAGCATGGCGCCCGACGATCCAACCGGAGTAACTTATAATAACTGTCTTGCGACCGGGTGTTACTATGGATTCGGGATTCTTGGTGTCCGTAATCCAAGCTCATTGTATTTGGCGGGGAAATATTTTATGTGGCGGAATTTTGATGCCACTGTGCACATTCAGGCACTACAAAACAGTTACGAAAACAACCAAATGGGAGACGTGACTGCGAATATCTGGACTGGCGTACCACACACAATAACCGCAAACCCGCCAGCCGTACTATCCATTGCCGATGATCACCTCGATTTAGTTTTCACAGGAGCCCAGAACGATGTTCGCGGAGCGTTGGTAACCGCGTGGAAGAGCGATTCCAGCGGCAATATGGAAACTTGTTACCCCGCTTCTACCGATTCGAATGGATTTGTCCGACTGATGCTTACGAACCAAACTGCGGGGAACATGATTGTCACCGTGATAGGAAATCGGGTTGGACAAAATATTGTTCCGTATATCGATACTATCGCAATTCAATCGTCGCCCGTACAGATTTCAGCGCAAACGCCTTCGATAATCGATGACACAACGAACGGCAGGAACGGTAATAACGACGGCACTGCCAATCCGGGCGAAACGTGCGATTTTAATTTGCATTTCACGAACACTGGAAACACCTTGGCCCGTAATATAACGGTAACCTGCGCACCAGTCGATTCGGCATTACACGTCGTTCAATCGAATTTTCCCAATATTGATTCACTGGCTCGCGGTGACACAACAAACGTACATGGAACAGTCCTCGTTCAACTATCAAGCAGTATTCACAACAACGAAATATTCCATCTGCGTCTCCAATTAAATATTGGTTCACCCGCACAGGTTTGTACGCTTTATGTTCCGGTAACAGTTCATTCCATCGAATCGAATTATATTTCGTCGGCATTTTATACGAGTAACGGTACAGCTACGACATTCAGCCCCGGTACGACGGTACGGATGGGACTGACATTGATGAATCGCGGCGTCGCAACCGATTCCACCAACATATCTTTACATTCCCTATCACCATTTGTTTCCATAATCGATTCTAATTCGTATTTCCCAACCTTTCCAGCTAATCAACAAGTTACTACACCATCCGGTCAGCGATTTTCGCTAACTGCGATAAGCGATATGATGCCGGGAACACCTGCTCAACTCATGGCGGTTTTACATACCCGCCTGATGTGGGACACAGTTTACTTTTCCGTCCCAGTGGGTACACGACGCACCACCGATCCGACCGGGCCGGATGCATACGGGTATTATGCCTACGAAAACCTCGATACCTCTTACGAGTGGTTTCCGGTGTATAATTGGCGCGAGATACTTCCGGTAAATGGCGGACAAGGGACACGATTAGCACTTTACGATTCGATGGATAACCGCGATCAGAGCATACTTGTCGGTTTGCCATTTCCGGTGCAGTATTACGGTCGAGTGTATGATAGTATAACCGTGTGCTCGAATGGGTGGATGGCGTTCGGTTGCCAACCGATATACAACAATATGCGGAATTGGCATCTCCCTGCCGGAGAGGGTCCGCGAAATATTGTCGCGGTGAATTGGTTCGATTTTCTGTTCAGTCAAACGAATGAAGGGGTATTTGAATATTACGATTCGACGGCCCATACCTACACTCTCACATGGAAGGCGCGATTGGCGTACAATAGTTTAGCGGAAGAGTGTCAGGTTGTGATTTATGACGAACAATATCATGTGACACCGACGCACGATGCTGATTTGTTGTTCCAATACAAGACATTTAATAACACTGCGGCAAGAGTGTACGACGTCGATTTTTGTACCATAGGTATAGCAGATAGCAACTACCAGCGCGGCCTCGAATATACCTATTGGAATTCCTACACGCCCGGCAGCACGCCGATGGCGAATGGTGCGAATACTAACCGTGCAATATTATTTACGACATGGTCGCAAAATTCGGATGTTTCGCAGACACGTAACGAAATACGGATAAGCCATCGCATCATCCGGTCGTATCCGAATCCATTTAATGCAAATAGTCGCATCGAATACAATTTGCCAGAATCGGGAAGGGTGACGATTGCGATATTCAATATTGGCGGCCAGGAAGTAAAACGGTTGCTGACAAACTCATTACAAACCAGCGGCACACATGTTGTTAACTTCGACGGTAGTAAATTACCCACGGGGATTTATTTTTGTCGAATTACGACCGGGTCACGAGTTTATACAACCAAGTTGACGCTACTGAAATAGCAATTTATAAAACTAATAAAGGGGCGCATTCAACGCCCCTTTTCTTTTTTTCCATTGCCCTATGCCTAAAGCCCAATGCCCATCTTTTCATCCAACCACGCGGGAATTTTATCGAGTGAAACGCGCACTTGTTCGAGCGTGTCGCGGTCGCGGATGGTTGCGCACTGGTCGTCTTTCGTTTCGTAGTCGATGGTGATGCCGTAAGGTGTACCAACTTCATCCATGCGCCGGTAACGTTTCCCGATAGAACCACCCTGATCGTAAAACACTTTCCATTTCTTTTTCAGTTCTTTATATAATTGGTCGGCGATTTCCGGTAGTCCGTCTTTGCGCATGAGTGGGAACACGCCGGCTTTTATCGGTGCGAGGCGGGGATGGAAATGCATGATGACTCGTGTTTCCCCTTCCTGTTCATCCTCGTCGTAGGAATCGACCAATACCGCGAGCAGAGCGCGGGTCAAGCCCGACGACGCCTCGATGATGTACGGGATATATTTCGCTTTCGTCTCTTCATCGAAAATCGCCTGCAATTTACCCGACCATTCCGAGTGCTGCTTCAAATCAAAATCACTCCGGTTATGGATACCTTCCAACTCACTCCAACCGAACGGGAATTCGTATTCGATGTCAAATGCCGCTTTTGCGTAATGCGCCAATTCCCCTTCGCCGTGCTGATGGAAACGCAGGCGTGATTCGGTCAACGCTAACACATCGGTGACATAACGCATCCGTTCCGCTTTCCAATATTCGAACCACTTTTCGTCTTCACCCGGTTTGACGAAATATTGCATCTCCATCTGTTCAAATTCGCGGGTGCGGAAAATAAAGTTACCGGGGGTGATTTCATTGCGGAATGCTTTTCCGATTTGGGCGACACCGAATGGCGGCTTGAGCCGCATCGAATCGGCGATGGTGAGAGCATTGACATAAATTCCCTGCGCGGTTTCGGGCCGGAGGTAAATTACGGCGGCACTGTCTTCCACCGGCCCCATAAATGTCTTGAACATCAGATTGAATTGACGGATGTCAGAGAGGTCGCTCGAACCGCAATTCGGGCAGTACCGACTATCGGCACGGCGCGGGCTTTCCCCTTTGTCACCGCTGGGGAGTCGCCATTTGCGCATTGGTGCATCGGATTCATCGATTGGGAGTTGGTCGAACCGGTAGCGCGATTTACACGTTTTGCAGTCGATAAGCGGGTCGGTAAAATTACCGACGTGGCCGCTTGCTTCCCACACCCGCGGGTGCATCAGGATTGCGGCATCGAGTCCGACGATTTCGTCGTGTTGGCGCGTCATTTCGTCCCACCACAGGCGAGAGATAGTGCTCTTCAGCTCGACGCCAAGCGGGCCATAGTCCCAGCACGAATTCAATCCGCCGTAAATTTCCGACGATTGAAAAATGAATCCGCGGCGCTTGCAAAGCCCGACGATTTTTTCCATAATTTTCGAACGATCCGTTATCGGCATGTTGTTTCCTATTTATGTCCGCAGTCAATTAAATCGAATTTATCAAAGAATGCAAATAGGGGGTGAATGGGTAACGGGCAAGGGGCAACAGGTAACGGGACAAAAGATTTAATAAAATGGTAAAAGCATGGGTTTGTTTAGGGATTATCAGTATATTACAGTGACATCTTGTTTTACCCACACCGCCTCAACCACTGGAGGTTGCTATGTTGCGACTTATGTCTTGGAAAACTCATGCACCCGTCTTGAAACGATTGTTTATATTCCTCATGTTAATCATTACCATTTTAGGGTATTCAAATTGTAAGAAGAATGAACAACAAAGACTCTTACAATTGCCCGATTCTGTAAGACAGGAGATTCAAACAAAGCTAAGAGATGAGGTAATGATATATTTTGGAACGCACCAAGCAAACGGAGTGATTTATAGTAAAACAAGATCTTTAGTGCATATTAATCCTTGGGTACCGACTGTTGATGGAGATTATTTGGTAATTGCTGAATGGATAAAAGTGCCACCAAATCATACAAGCGGTCTTCATAAAGATGAAATAAAAGGAGCTACATCATTCGTATTTTCACAAAGCTTTAGACTAAAAGCATGTGAAGAGAGTGAGGTTTCAAAATCTAAGTAATTCAACTTAGTTAAACTCTGATTCAAACAAGGAGATTTAAATGCTGATCATGGATGATTTAGATGTACACAACCATTTAGTTGCGATTATAAAGCATGTAGCTACCGAATTGCATCTCTCTGAAGAAGATGCTTGGTTGCTTTCACCGCAAGATTTGCTCGAAAAGATTCATCAGTTTGATAAAGTTGTTGGCGCATCACTAGAAGATTTTGTTTCTAGCTACATTGAATGGTGGGAAGAACACAAGTATGTTGATCGAAACGGTGGTTCCCTAGATATTGACAAGATTTTGAAAAGAGACAAGACAAGAAAGACATTGCTTAATTCTTTGAATAAGTATAGTTCAAAACATTAGCTAGTAATCGCGAAACCTGGACATTTGGCAGGGCAGTGGAGATCTTTCTAACGTGATCCTTATTCATTCAGGCTTGTGAAAGGAGACAAAATGAGTTCCTCTAAAAATAAAAGTATAATGAGCAGTCGGTTGTCGTTGAAAAAAATACTGGATGAAGATTCGTCCCAATCAAACTCTAATAAACAATTAATCGATCAGATAAAACTGAAAAACTCTCTACTTCCTTCTAAAGTAATTGGACGGTTAGATGAACAAAGAATAAAAATCAATGGTGAAGTTTGGGATATTTATAAATATGATGCTGACCCGAGACCTAGTAACCCACATGCTCATAATGCTGATTCCGGTGTAAAGATGGATCTCAGTAATGGGCGGCAATATTTGAATAGCATTGAAATAGGTAAAATCAACCAAAAGCAGCTAAAAGTCTTTCGAAGTTTAGTCAATCCAAATATTCCTCTTCCTCCTTTGGAAAAATGAATACACTTTTGCCGACTACCCCAACCCATTCAATTCTACCACCACTATCTCGTATTCTTTACCTCATTCGGCGACTGCAAAGCTCGAACTATTCGACTTACTTGGCAGGAATATCGAAACGTTCGTAAATACGACGCAACCCGCCGGGACGTACCGCGTTTCATTTGATGGTAAGGCGCTTACGTCGGGTGAATATTTCTATCGGTTATCAGCGGGGAAATTTAGCGAGACCAGAAAATTAATGTTGGTTAAGTAAGAATTTGGGATTCAGGATTCGGGATTTGGTAAAAGAAGTTTGGAACCATATCCCAAATAAAACGGGCGCGATAAATCGCGCCCCTCTTTTTTTCTATCACCCACAACCTACTACCCACTACCCACTATACAACATCGCTGTCGGCAATCACCGGACCTCTGTCTGTCCAACCGATAGTGCATGACGACCGCACGGGGTCATGCTCAAAGAACAAGCGCCATCCCTCTTTCGCTGCTACTGGTAAAATCGATTTCTTTTCTTCAATCGTCGTCATCGGGAATAAATCGTACCCCATTACCCACGGTATCGGAAGGTGCGCACTCGTCGGTACCAAGTCACCGCAATACACTACGGCACCTTTTCCGTCACCGATACGTATAATCTGTTGTCCAATGGTATGCCCGTTCGAAGGAATGACGGTAATACCGGGAAGGATTTCGCGTTCCCCTTCCACCAAATTCAAGACGCCGGTTTCATACAGCGGGACAAAATTCTCAGAGAGGTAACTCGCTTTATCTTTTTCGTTCGGGTCGTTCGCATGTTCCCAATTCGCTTTTTGGACATGCACTTTCGCATTCGGAAGCGTTGGAACCAGTTTGCGGTTTGTGTCATAAGTAGTGGCACCGCCGACATGATCGAAATGAAGATGGGTAACAATCAGATCCGTTACCTCTTCCGGTGCGATACCATTAGATGCAAGCGCCGTCACCAGCGGGTGAGCGGATTGTTCGATACCGTATAGCTCCATTAACTTCGGAGACCACTTTTCACCGATACCAGTATCGATAAGAATGACCCGTCCATCACCGCGAATTAACAGTGTACGAAGGGCAAGCGGTATTCGGTTTTTATCGTCGGCTCCGATTTTGTCTTGCCAAAGTACTTTTGGTACGACGCCAAACATTGCACCGCCATCGAGTGCAAAGCGGCCGGTATCTACCCGGTCTAACTTGTAATTGCCGATTTGAACCATATTTGATACCCTTAGTGACTGACAGTCAATATTTTACCCTACTACTTTTCAGTATTATACTTGAATAAGATATGCTTAATTGATACGTAAGATACAACGGAAAACAGTAGTCGGAGTATTAACCGGAGAGTCAATGCGTACCATTTTAATTTTCTTTTATTGGATTGCCGTATTTGTTTTGTTAACGGGATGCGGAAAAAATACATCGACGCCTCCCAATAACAATCACGCACCGGGAGAGTGGCGTTGGCCGGAGAACGCCGGTTCGGACGGCGTGCAGTACGGTGCACAAACTTTAGTTACCGGTGGTTCCTTCCTGATGGGATGGAATAGCGCTAACGACCCCGCACCGGAATGTGGTTCGCTTGCAACACCAGTCAGCTCAGTAACCATCAGCAGTTTCTATCTCGATAAATATGAAGTGACCAATGGTGCTTTTCAATATTATGCCGATGCCGCAAATCCCCCCGATTCGCTTTCAGCGCCAAGTGTAACTGATCCTTTGGGTGGAATGTTGTATTTGGGACAACAAGTCCAAATACGTTGGTACGGTGCGACGGGTGATACTGAAAACTTTGCGGTGATGGGTGTGAGTTGGTGGGGTGCTGTGTATTATGCAAATTGGCGTAGCCAACTTGAAGGATTACAACCTGCATATAACATTTTTGATTCAGCCGGTGCGAAACAAATACGCTGGGATCGAACGAAAAACGGTTATCGCTTGCCGACTGAAGCAGAGTGGGAATACGCTGCCCGCAGCTCCAGCAATTCAAGGTTCGCTTGGGGAAACAGCCCGTTCTTAGACACAACATCATTGAATTGCCGGTGTGCATTCAAATCCATCGGCACCTTTACACCACAGATTCCGGGCACGATAGCAAACGCAATTTTTTATGGCAAAATCGGTCGTTTCAATGCCAATCCGAACACTCCCCGATTCCAATCGGGAGAAGGGCCGTTTCATAATTTCGATCTGAATGGCAGTGCTGCGGAATGGGTCTATGATTACTTAGGAGATTATACCTCAATACCGAAAACCGATCCGTGCAATGAAACCGGAACCATGCGTGTTTCTCGCGGTGGGAGTCAATTGACCGGTTCAAACCCTCAAGTAGCGGCATCGATTTATTATAGCTATAATCGTGAATACGGTTATCCAAATGTGCGGTATGGACGCGAGGGGCCATATCCACCATTTGGTTCCGGTTTTCGGCTCGCACGCAACCTGTAACGTGAATTGGTATTGAATTTAGAATCGAATACGACGCACAATTTTGTGCGTCGTTTTTTTATTTAGAACGAATAAAATGAGATACTACATAAGACCGTTCTCCATGACAAATCGAACCAATTCAGCAGTTCCATGCAAGTTAAGTTTCCGTAACAGATTTTTGCGATGTGTTTCAACCGTGCGTCCCGAGATTCCGATGGTAGTTGCTATTCGTTTGTTTGAATATCCCTTTCCGACGAGTTGTATCACTTGTTTCTCACGTTTCGTTAAGGTTCCCAACCGAACCTGATTTCGTAATTGGGTGACTTCTAAA